>CAXTOD010000025.1:0-17653 GCA_964245705.1 uncultured Acetobacteraceae bacterium | reverse complement strand
CTCAACCCCAGACCAGCCCGTTACGCCCAAAGCTGATCCCGCTCAAACAGGCTGTTAGGACAGCGTAATCTCCACGCTTGGGACCGCCAAGGCAGACCAACCCCATGCCGACCTGCCCCCACCGGACAAGACAGCCGATCGAGATGCTTTTTCCCCTCGGCTGCACTTCCGACCAGCTTTCACGACGGTATGCCAACCTTTTCAGCCCAAGAAGTAAACAGTTGAACGAGAGACAATTTTCAGGCAACGGAACTGGCCATTCGAACGGCTGGAATGAGTGCCAGGAAGAAGACGACGCTGTCACGACTCCTGTTACGCGACCTGCTCCAGAACATGCGCAAGATCCTCCCGCTATTCTCCCAGCAGGTGCAGCACCACACGCCGCCGGTGCGGCCGGCGCCGGTGCTCGAACAGGTAAATCCCCTGCCACGTCCCCAGCACCGGCCGCCCGTCCACCACCGGGATCGTCAATTGCGTCTGCGTCAGCATCGCGCGCAGGTGCGCCGGCATGTCGTCCGGCCCCTCGTCGTCGTGCCGGTACCGCCCGGGCGCTTCAGGGGCGATGGTCTCGAAATACCGCGCGATGTCGGTCAGCACCTCAGGCGACGCGTTCTCCTGCACCGTCAGCGACGCCGAGGTGTGCTGGCACCACAGCGTCAGCAGCCCGGTCGCGATCCCCTGGGCTTCCACCCAGTCCAGCACCGGGTGCGTGACGTCCACCAGCCCCTTGCCCCGCGTCTCAACCGTCAGCCCGTGCAGCGCCTGTTTCACGTGAGCTCCGTCAGCCGAGGAAGCCCACGATCCGCTCCGCCTCGCGCACGATCGGCTCGGCGATCGCTCTCGCTCGCGCCGCTCCTTGCCGCAGCAGCGCGTCCAGGTGCCCCGGATCGCTCATCAACCGCCCTGCCTCGCCAGCGATCGGCGCCACCGCCGCCTGCACCCGCTCCGTCAGCACACCCTTGAACGTTCCGAACCCCTGACCGCCGTGCTCCGCCAGCACCGCGTCCACCGCGCGTCCCTCCAGCGCCGCCAGCATCCCCACCAAGTTGCGCGCCTCCGGCCGCCCTTCCAGCCCCGCCGCCTCCGACGGCAGCGGCTCCGGATCCGTCCTTGCCCGACGGATCTTCAGCGCGATCGCGTCCGCATCGTCCAGGAGGTTGATCCGGCTCTGGTCCGACGGGTCGGACTTGCTCATCTTCCGCGTCCCGTCGCGCAGGCTCATCACCCGCGCCGCCTCCGGCGGCACCAGCGCCTCCACCGCGGGAAAGAACTCCACCGCATAGTCGTGGTTGAACTTCTGCGCGATGTCGTTGGCCAGCTCCAGGTGCTGCCTCTGGTCGTCTCCCACCGGCACCCGCGTCGCGTGGTAGGCCAGGATGTCGGCCGCCATCAGGTTCGGATACACGTAGAGCCCGGCCGACGCCGCTTCCCTGTCCTTGCCCGCCTTGTCCTTGAACTGCGTCATTCGGTTCAACCAGCCGAGCCGCGCCATACAATTGAAAATCCAGGCCAGCCTGGCATGCGCGCTGACTGCTGACTGGTTGAACAGCACGTGCCGTCCAGCATCGATCCCGGCCGCGACCAGGATCGCCGCCTGGGTCCGCGTCTGCGCCCTGAGCGCCGCCGGGTCCTGCCAGGTGGTGATGGCATGGAGGTCCACCAGGCAGTACAGGCACTCGTGCCCGTCCTGCAGCGCCACCCAGTTGCGGATGGCGCCCAGGTAGTTGCCGAGGGTCGGCACGCCGGAGGGCTGGATGCCGGAGAAGATGCGCTGCATCCCTCCGTTGTCCGGCCTCGGCCGCCGCAGCGTCAAGCGGCGCGGCGACTCGGGCCTGACCGGATCAATGCGGCAGGGACAGGTACAGCTTGCCCAGCCCGGTCAGCTGGCCGGTGGCGCCGAGCAGGCTGCTGTAGTGCGGGTCCGGGCTGACCCGGCCGGTGAACCAGGCGTAGCGGAACACGTCGCTGCGCCCTTCCAGGGTCGCGACCATGCTGGTCATCTGCGCTTCCTGCTGCGCCAGGGTGGTGATCTGCGCGCCGTCGTTCTGGCTGTGCCAGTTGGCGAACTCGGTCACCCAGATCGGCTTGTTGTACTTGTCCAGCCGGTTCAGCTGGTCGGCGATGCCGTAATCGTACCAGTGAAAGCCGAGGTAGTCGATGCTCGGCTGCCGCCCGCCGTTGGCGGCCTCGTACGCGGCATAGAACGCGTCCAGCCACGCCACCGGATCGCTGTAGTTCGGCATGGTGCCCCAGGTGATCTGCGGCCCCACGATCTTCACCCCGGCCTCGGACGCGATCTTCTCATATTGCGGCCAGAGCTGCGCTGCCTGCTGCGGCGTCAGGTAGGACTGCCCGCCGACGTTGGGCTCGTTCAGCACCAGCAGATAGTGGATGGTCGGGTTGGCCAGCAGGAAGGCCACAATGGTGGACGCATTGAAGCTGCCGTTCCACAGCATCGGATAATAATCCATCTGATACTGCGTCAGGTAGTTCGACGGGACGCCCTTGTTCGGCGTCGACGTCCAGTTGTACCACCAGCTCACGCCAGGCGCCAGCGCTGCGATGTCGGCCGGCGTGGCCAGGTCGTAGGCGATGCCGCGCTTGGCACTTTTCGTGGTGGTGGCCAACGGCGCCACAAGGCTTGCATCTGCGGATGTTCCTTGTGCGAAACCGGGTGCGGCCCACAGGATTGTCAGGGCAGCGACGGCGCTGAAGCTGATCCTCATGATGGTTATGCTCCTTGCCATGGTTCGTCGCGTCAGGACACCGGCCCAGGCTCCCTTTGCAGAAACCGAAACGATGTCCATCGACCAACCCATCTGCCGACATCGAGAATTGCGGCCTTCTACCGTCACGACCGGCAGTCGCGATCGACTACGCGCCGCCCATCATCCGATGGTCAAGCCTTGATTCCTCACGACGATATGAAACCAGAACGAACTTCTGCGTCTGCATGATCTTGGCCCTGAAATTGCTTTCGGCTTCTTTTCGCGACGCAACATGCGCATCAGTCCGACATCTGGCATGCATCGAGATGTCCGCGTGATACTCGAATATACCGTTCCCGTCCGGACGAGACATCACGCTGCGACAGGATTCAGGATCAACCGACCAATGACGCAGGTGGCGGCCAGAAAATCTCCCGCATGCCGCCATCGGTGTCACCGGAGTATAGGGTTGAGACGTGCAGGACTTTTGAGACGCTGCCGGTCAGGACCCAACGACAATCCTGACGTGCCTGCACCAGGATGCGTCAAGCTCGTTCTTCCGGATCCTGCGGCGACCGCAGGATCGGTGGTCCACATCCACCATATCGGGCTGCCACAGGTTCTCGTCACGGCTCCCGTCGCGTGCAGGTCGACGGAGTGAAACTCGGTCCGCGACATTCGATACGACCTTTTTAAAACATGCAGGTCGCGTGGCACCCCATCTGAACCGGATGGCGTTCTACTGCAGCGGCTCCACCGGCAGGGCCCAGAACAGGCCGCCATCGACAGCGAGCGCATTGCGTCCACGCGGCAGCATGAGGGCCGATCCCGCGCCGACGTTCCGCTCGAAGATCTCGCCGTAGTTGCCGACCGCCGCGACCGCCGCGGCGAAGGCGGTGTCCGGAACCCCCAGAGCCTTGCCGAGCCACGGCGTGCTGCCGATCAGGCGCCGGATTACCGGGTTCGCGCTTTGGCGCATCTCCGGAAGGTTCGCCTGGGTCACCCCGTTCGCCTCGGCCTGCACCAGGGCCCAGACCGTCCAGTCCACCAGGGCCGCCCACTGCTTGTCGCCCGCGCGGAAGGCCGGCGCGAACGGGTCGATCGACACCGTGTCCGGCAGCACGGTGAACTCCGACCGGCGCTTGTCGAAGCTGGCGCGGACGTTGGCCATCCAGGAAACGTCGCCGGTGATGGCGTCGCAATGCCCGTCGAGTACGGCGACCTCCATCTCGCCGCGCTCGGAGAACGGGAACCGGTGCTCGGGCGTCCGCAGCCGCGGCTCCAAGAGGTCGTACAGCACCCGTTCATGCGGCGTGGCGTTGATGAAGCACACGTTCCTGCCGCCCAGGTCGGCCAGCGTGCGGATGCCGCTGCGCCTGGACGCCAGCACGCCCTGGCCGTCGAGGAAGATCGGCGGCCCGAAGGCGGCGCCGTATACGTTGCCCACCACCGGGTCGGGCGTCGCGCCGAACAGCACGTCCACCTTGCGGTCGCGGAGTGCCGCGAGGCCGCTGGGCTCGTCCGGCAGGGTCAGGAACCGGGCCCGGCTGGCCTCCCCGAAGATCTCGGCCGCCAGCGCGCGGCAGAAGTCGGCGCCGAGGCCGGACAGGTTGCCGTGGGTGTCGGCCTCGGAATAATCGTCCTCGTCGCTCACCACGCCGCAGGCCAGCACGCCGGCGTGGCGGACCGCGTCCAGGGTCGCGTCCGCACGCGCAGGACCGAGCGCGCAGCCAAGCAGCAGCACCGCCAGCACGACCGGCAGCGCCTTCAATAGGCTTCTCAAGGTGTGTCAGCTCCGCATGAACAGGAACAAGGGGAGCCGGACGGACCGGCTCCCCCTCGACCTACGATCCGCCAACGCGGCGGGTCAGGGCGTCCAGGTGCCCGAGGTCGGGATGCCCGGGGTGGTGGACGGGCGCGGGTTGAAGTCGGCCGGCGCCGGGTCGATCAGCTTGTCCCCCACGTAGTCGGTCGGCACGATGTTGAGCGTGTAGCAGCCGCCGGCGGCATAATGCGGCAGGCTGGGCTTGGTGCCCGGCAGGATCTCGGCATAGGAGGCCGGGAGCGGCGCCGTGTCGCCGGCTAGGCGGGCGTTGTCGAAGGCGGCCAGCATGTCGCCGATGTTGGGCACGGTGTCGTCGGCCGGCCCGACGTAGTCCTGCCCGAACTCGGTCTTGCCGAGCTTCGCGCCGCGCTTCTCGTCGGGAAGATCGGCGAGCGGGGTCAGGTTGAACACGGTGTCGATGAACTTGATGATCGAGCTGTGCTCGGCGTTCTGGTGGATGATCGCGTGCGCCTTGGCATAGGGCGAGATCACGATCGCCGGGATGCGCGAGGACGGCTCGAGCGGGTTGCCTTCCGGATCGTTCACCCGCGTGGTCACAGCGGCGTGGTCGTACAATCCGTCGGTCTCGTCGTAGACGATGATGATGGCGCTGTTGGCCCAGTATGGGCTGGCGGCAATCGCGTTCACCTCGTCGGCCAGCAGCTGCTCGCTGATCTGCGCGTCCGAATATCCCGGATGGTCGTCGCTGCCCGGGAAGGCGGCGCGCACCGCCGGGTTCGGGTCGACCGGCACGAGGCCGTCGTTGTTGTCGTAGCCGCCGCGCACGTAGGCGACGCCGCCGGCGGCCGGCAGCAGCCGGTCGTTCACCGCGGTGAAGAAGTCCTGCAGCCCATACAGGTGGTTCTGCGCCACTTGCGGGTTGTCGCCGATGTAGCCGAAATATTGCGGCGCGTCGTGGTGGATGATGTAGGAGCTGTGCAGCGGCACGGCGGCGGAGTCGGTCGGCTCGGCGTCGTAGCCTTCCTGAAACCAGCCCCAGTTGGTCGGCTGCTGCCCGTTGCCGGCGATGGTCTTGATGTCGTGCTGGATGTCGGCCAGGTCCAGCGCCGGGTTCTGGTCGGTGCTGACCGTCTGCGCGACGTCGCGGCCCATGAACGACAGCGGCAGGCTTGCATAGGTCTGGTTCAGCGCCGGCTTGGCCGGGTTCTCGTCGCCCGGGTTGTAGGGCGGCTTGATCGGCGAGGTGTCGAGGTCGGAACCGGGGAACGGGCCCGCATCGCCGACCACCGGCTCGCCGCCGGACGCGGCCACGGTGGGGCTCGCGGTGTTGCTGCTGGCTTCGCCCGGATGCAGCGCCCACTGCGTCAGGCCGGACTGGCCGGACAGCAGCGCCAGCGCGTTCGGGGTGGAGGCCGAGGTGACGGTCATGTGGAAGTTGTCGAACAGCGCGAAGCGGTCGGCGAACTGCCACAGATAGGGCGCGGTGTCGCAATCGACGTGGCCCATCGCCAGCTCGCCCATCTGCTTCTGCATCAGGGTTGGGTTGGATGCCGGCGGCAGGCCGGTGGTCTTGGAAACGATCTGTCCCTGCGCGTCGGTGGTCAGTCCCTCCTCGTCCAGCGCGAAGCGGTCGTTCCGCGACACCTTGTTGACGAAGTCCTGGCTGACCAGGATGCCGGCGTGGGAATGGTCGATCGAGGCGGTGTCGGCCGGATAGATCGGCACCGTGGCGCCCGTCACCGCCTTCACCGTCTGCGGGATCAGGAACGGCGAGATCGTGCCCGTCGTGCCGTCGGTGTTGACGATCGGCTGGGTGAAGCCGGGCGTGCTGGCGGCGGACTGGCTGTAGAGCCCGTGCGCGCCGGGGAAGGTGCCGAAGTAGAAGTCGAACGACCGGTTCTCCTGGAACAGGACGAACACGTACTTCACCTTCTGGCGCAGCAGCGCGATCTTCGCCGCGGTGGTCAGCGCCGGCTGCCGCGCGAGGTCGGTGGCGACCCCCTGCACCAGCGCGCTGCTCCGCGGCGCGATCGTCACGTCGCCCGGAGCGTCCTGCGCGAACACCACCGTCGGCTGGACCAGCGCGAGGGTCATGGTGACGGCGCAGGTCGATCTGCACCAGCTTCTGAAGGTCATGTCGTGTTCACCACCGAGATTGCCTGAACGGATCTGGCAGGCGGCCTGGCCGCGAGCCGTCGGGCAGGTTCTGGGACGGTTCGGCCGTCCTGGCTAACGACAGTTCCATGACATCAGGATCCGGGGACATCAGGATCCAGCGCGCTCTCGGGCACGGCCGCCGCGCGGGAGGACCAGCGCTGCCGGCCCACCGGCTTGGCAACCCGTCCCCCGCCCCCGCTGTTCTCTGCGGACACCACGAGCGGGAGAATCGCGATGGCGGACATCCAGGAGCCGAACAACTTCGGCGAAGGCAAGCATGGGCAGGCGCGTCGCCTGGCCGACGCGGCGCTGACGGCGCAGCGCGAAGGCCGGCACGAGGACGCGGAACGGCTGCTCGACGAGGCGCAGCGCACCGACCCGCAGGCGCTGGAGGAGGCGCTGGCAGAAAGCCGGGTCGGGGCGAAGCTGGACGCCGCAGAGATCGGCACCGATGCCGAGGTGGCGGCGATCAGCCGCACGATCGAGCCCGGCTCGTCCGCACCGTCGCGGGCCGGCGTCACCGGGTCGGGCAGCGGCGCGGATGGCTGAGCCGTGATGCGGGCCATGTGGCGGTCCTGCACGGCATCACGGCGAACCGCCGCGCTCACGACGCTGTTATGCTCGGCCCGCCGCAGGCTGGGTCTAGATAGCAAGCCGACAGGACGTCTTCTGTCCTCCAGCTATCCGAGGAATACGACGCCCCGATGTGCGATGTGCTGATCCTGGACGACGAGGAAGTCGTCCGCTCGGTTCTGGTGGACCTGCTGGAGGATCAAGGGCTTCACGTCCGTGCCGTGGGATCTCCCGCCGAGGCGCTCGACATCGCGCTGACGCCCAACGGCTGCACCCTGCTGCTGACCGACATCGATCTCGGCGTGCGCGAGATCGACGGCTTCGGGGTGGCGGAGCGGGCGAGGCAGGTCCGGCCCGACCTGCCCGTGCTGTTCATCTCCGGCCGGCCGTGGAAACTCGCCGAGTACCAGGCGACCGAGAACGACCGCCTGCTGGCCAAGCCGTTCCGCATGTCGGCGCTGCTGGGCGCGGTGCAGCAGCTGCTGGCGCGAGTGGACGCCGTCTGAGGCTCAGGCCAGGCCGCGCATCAGGGTGTCCAGCCGATCGGCCTCCTCCGGCTTCTTGTCCAGGCGCAGCCGACCGACGCGCGGGAACCGCAGCGCCACGCCGGACTTGTGCCGCGCCGAGCGCTGCGCCGCATCGAACGCGATCTCCAGCACGATCCCCTTCGCCGTGCCGTGCTCGACCTCGCGCACCGGGCCGAAGCGCTGGGTGGTGTTGTTGCGGATCCAGCGGTCCAGCATCACCAGCTCGGCGTCGGTGAAGCCGGAGTACGCCTTGCCGACCGGCACCAGCTCCTCGTCGCCATTGGCCAGCTCCCGCCACAGCCCGAAGGTGTAGTCGGAGTAATAGGACGAGCGCTTGCCGTGGCCGCGCTGGGCGTACATCAGCACGGCGTCGATGGTCAGCGGGTCGCGCTTCCACTTCCACCACATCCCCTTCGGCCGACCGGGCAGGTAGGGGCTGTCGCGCCGCTTGAGCATCAGCCCCTCGATGGAGGCGGCACGCGCGCCATCGCGCAGCTCCGACAGCGCGGGGAGGTTTGGCGCCTCGACCAGCTCGGACAGGTCCATCCGTCCCGGCCGGACCCGGGCGACGAACGCTTCCAGCCGGGCGCGGCGCTCGGTGAACGGCAGTGGGCGCAGGTCGACACCGTTCTCGAACAGGACGTCGTACAGCCGCACCAGCACCGGGAACTGTGTCAGCATCTTCGCCGTCGGCAGCTTGCGGTTCAGGCGCTGCTGCAGGTCGGCGAACGGCGCCACCATCCCGTCGCGCACCACCAGCAGCTCGCCATCCAGCACCGCGTCGAAGCTCATGTGCTCGACGATCTCGGGGAACGCGGCCGAGATGTCGTCGGCACCGCGGGAATACAGCCGACGCCCGGCCGGGGTGGACACCAGCTGCACCCGTATGCCGTCCCACTTCCATTCCGCGGCAAAGGCTGGATAGTCGAGCGCCGCCAGGTCCGGCGCTTCCAGCGGGTGTGCCAGCATCGGCGGCCGGAACACGGGTGCTCCCGCCGGATCGGGCCGCTCCCCCCTGCCCTCGACCCAGGCGAACAGCGGGTCGTAGGGCGGCGACAGCCCGTGCCACACCTCCTCGATGTCGTCGGCGGCAATGGTGCCGCCGCTGAGCTCGGCGAGCGCCACCTTCGCCAGCCGCACCGAGGCGCCGACCCGCAGCGCGCCGGTGATGAGCTTCAGGATCGCCAGCCGCACCGGAGCCGGCGACGCGTCGAGCCAACCCGCCACCAGCCGCGGCAGCTCCGCCTTGGGCGTCACCGCGAGCGCCTCCACCACCTCGGCCAGCAGCGGCGGAGCGGCATTCGACTGCCGCTCCGGCCACATCAGCGCCACCGTCTCGGCCAGGTCGCCAACATAGTCGTAGGACCAGGCGAACAGCACCGGGTCGGTGCGCTCCTCCGCCAGGGCGCGGATCAGGCCGGGCTTGGCGGCGTCGAAGGCGAGCTCGCCGGTGAGTGCCGCCAGGCCGATGCCGCGATCGGGATCCGGCTCGGTCTCGAAGAAGCGGCGCAGCAGCGCCACCTTGGCCAGCCGGCCGGGGGTGAGGGTCAGGCGCTCCAGCAGCTCAGCGAAGGCGATCATGCGGTCGCGTCTGCCGGAACGCCTGGCGACTCGGCGGACGGCCCGTCCTCGCCCTCCTCATCGCCGTAGCCGACCAAGCGCAGCGGGCGGCCACGGCGACCTTGTGCCTCGGCGGCATGGATCAGCGCCTCCTCCCGCCCGTGCGTCACCCACACCTCCGGCGCGTCGACGTCCGTCAGGGTGCGGCACAGCTCGTCCCAGTCGCAATGGTCGGAGATCACCAGCGGCAGCTCGATCCCCTTGGCCTTGGCGCGCTGGCGCACCCGCATCCAGCCGGAGGCCAGGCACACCACCGGATCGGCGAGACGTCGCACCCAGCGGTCGGCGATCGCCGACGGCGGCGCCAGCACGATGGCGCCGGCGAGCTCCGCCTTGACGGCTACGGTAGCCGGACGGAGGTCGCCGAGCGGGATGCCGAGCGCCTCGTAGGCGCGGCACACCGGCAGCAGCGCGCCGTGCAGGTAGAGCGGGCCATGCCAGCCGGCCTCCCGGATCAGCCGGATCAGCCGCTGGCACTTGCCGAGCGCGTAGCAGCCGACGACGTGGGTACGCTCGGGGAACAGCGACACGCTCCCCAGCAGCCTTGCCACCTCGCCTTCCGGCGGCGGGTGCCGGAACACCGGCAGCCCGAACGTGGCCTCGGTCACAAACACGTCGCAGGGGATCAGCTCGAACGGCAGGCAGGTCGGGTCGGGCACGCGCTTGTAGTCGCCAGACACCACGGCGCGGCTGCCTTCGTACTCCATCGCCACCTGGACGCTGCCCAGCACGTGGCCGGCCGGCTGCAGCCAGACCCGCACGCTCCCGATCGTCAGCACCTCGCCCAGGGACAGCGCCTGCTGCGCTTGCCCGGCGCGGCCGGCGCCCATGCGGACCTCCATGATCGCCAGCGTTTCCGCACTGGCCAGCACCGCGCCGTGGCCGGGCCTGGCATGGTCGGCGTGGGCATGGGTGATCACCGCACGCTCCACTGGGCCCACCGGATCGATGAAGAAGCCGCCCGGCTCGCACCAGAGCCCGTCGGGGCGAACCTTCAGCCAGGTGTCGGGATGCGGCATCGCCTGGCCAAACCGTCGGGATGCGCCCGCGGTTGCGTCCGGCTGCGAAACCCCTGCCCGGGGCGGCTCTTATGGCGTCATTGAACGGTGCGGCCCGAACGGAAGACACGGGAGCCGCCCCGCAACACCGAACCACGCAAGGAACCGAATCATGAGCGGAATCATGGGCTCGCTAGAGGGCCTGATGCAGGGCGGAGGCAGCGCCGGCGGCGCCGGCAACCTCCTGTCCGAAACGTTCCAGTCGGCCGGCGGAGTGTCCGGCATCGTGTCGAAGTTCCAGCAGGCCGGGATGGG
The DNA here is from genome assembly GCA_964245705.1 of uncultured Acetobacteraceae bacterium. GTDB lineage: Bacteria > Pseudomonadota > Alphaproteobacteria > Acetobacterales > Acetobacteraceae > Lichenicola. The sequence goes on along the minus strand of CAXTOD010000025.1, from coordinate 6,969 downwards.
CGACAAGGCGCAGTCCTGGGTCGGCTCGGGCGGCAACATGTCGCTAGCCGCCGAGGAGGTGACAAAGGTGTTCCCGCCGCAGCAGATCGAGGCCTGGGCCGCGCAGCATGGGATCCCGGCCGGCGCCGCGGCGGGGCTGCTGGCGCACCTGCTGCCGCACGCGGTCGACAGCCAGACCCCGAACGGGCAGCTCGGCGGCCAGGGCGGCATGCAGCCAGGCGCTCCCTTCGACGGTGACGACCCGTTCGCCGACGGCCGGGCGTCGGACGCGCCGGACACCGACTCCTACAACGACACCCAGGCGCAAACGCAGGCAAGCGGGCAGGGTGGGGGTGCCGGCCAGGGCTTCGACTTCGGCGGCCTGGTGCAGCGCCTGATGGGCGGCAACCGGTAACGCCGGATTAAGCCGGACCTGCTATCGTCGGCATCTGGATCGATACACGAGGAGAGCGGGTTGATGCGGCATCTGGAACGGGCGTGCTTCGGCGCGCTGCTGGTGGGAATCCTGGTCGCCGGCGCGGCGCCAGCGCGGGCCGAAACGATGAAGGAGTGCAGCGTCAAGTTCCAGACGGCGAAGCAGGCGGGCACGCTGAACGGCGCCGACTGGAAGACCTTCCGGGCGACGCAGTGCAGCGGCAAGACTGCGTCCGCCGCGCCGGCATCCGGGCTGCCGGTCGCCGCCGCCGAGCCGGCCGCCTCGACGGACACGGCCGCCGCGGCGCCTGCGCCTGCGACCAAGCATTCCGCCGCCTCGGCCGACGCCCCGGTCGCCACCGGCAACGCCACCTTCCCCAGCAAGGTCGATGCCAAGTACGCCAGCCTGACCCCCGGCCGGGCACGCATGAAGACCTGCGACGACCAGTACAAGCTTAACAAGGCCAACGGCGGCAACGGCGGCATGAAGTGGCTGCAGAAGGGCGGCGGGTACTACAGCGCCTGCGTCAAGCACCTCAAGGCTGGCTGAGCTATTCCGCGGCCACGCGCTGGCGACGCCGGCGGCGGGTGAGCAGGCGCCAGGACAACGCCAGTCCCGCCTTCTGCTGCGCCAGCCATGAGCCGGACGCCAGCGCTTCCGGCGCGCGGTTGTCGCCGGTTTCCAGCACGTCGTGGCGGAAATCAGCGGTGCCGAGCATCATGTCCCACCACGGGAACACGCCGCCGTAGTTGCAGGAGTTGCGGCCGGCGGCGTCGAGTCCGTGATGGGCGCGGTGGAACTGCGGCAGCACCAGCAGCCGCTCGCCGAGCCAGCCGAACGAGATCCGAGTGTTTGCGTGGCTGAAGCTTTCCACCAGGCGCAGCACCAGCACCAGCAGCGGGAACTGCATCGGCGGCACGCCGATCAGGAGGCCTGCGGCGATGAACCAGACATAGGTGATGACGTCGTCCAGCACGTGGTTGCGGTCATCGGACCAGAACGTCATCTGCCGCTGCGCGTGGTGCAGCGCGTGCAGCCCGTACCACCAGCCGAACGTGTGGCTGAAGCGGTGGCGCCAATAGTCGGCGAAGTCGAGCAGCACGGCATAGATGAAGAAGGTCAGCACCGGCATGCCCAGCAGCGCCGGCACGAGGGTGTCCAGGGTCGGCGGGATGTAGCCGTGCTCGGCAAGCCAGCCATTCAAGGCGGTCTGGGTCCAGTAGAAGCCGAAGAAGGTTATCAGCGGGAACACGCCGATCCGGGCGATCAGGGTGTAGACCACGTCCATGCCGACCGTCTCGGAACGCTTCCAGCGCACCAGCGGCATGAACCGCTCCGCCGGCACGCAGATGAGGGTGTTGATCGCCACCTGCAGCACGCCGTAGGTGGCGAACAGCGCCCACATGAAGGCGGTGTCCTCCCACTGCATCAGGCCCGCGTGCCAGAGCAGCGGCAGCAGCACCGTCTCGTGGATCCACCCGGCGATCCAGGCAAACGGGTCGGTCATGAACGATCTCCGGGATCGACGGGACGAGGCCGGCGCTCCTGCCGACGCGACGGCCGGCCGGTTCTAGCATGACCCGTCCTGCCCGACAGGTGCCGACTTGCGCGGGGCAGACGGCTCGGGCCTTATTCGATCGCACGGTCCGGAACGGACGCGGAACATGGGGAGGCTTGCGGATGGCGGCACGCCGGCTGCTGATCGTCGAGGACGAGTTCCTCATCCGGATGACGCTGTCGGAGGTGCTGGCCGATGACGGCTACGAGGTGGTGGAAGCCGGCGATGCGGAGGAGGCGCTGGCGGCCCTCGCGCGCGAGCCCGAACTCGCGGTGATGCTGACCGACATCCAGCTGCCCGGATCCATGGACGGACGCGCCCTGGCGGCCAGAGCGCGGGAAACGCGGCCGGACCTGCCGGTGATCTTCATGAGCGGGCGGCCGGATCCCGGGGCCGGCGGTCCGCTCGACGTGCACATCAACAAGCCCTACCTCCCTTCCACGGTCTCGGCCGCGGTGCGCCGCCTGACCGGCGGCAGCTGAGGCGGAACGGCTTGGCGACGCGTGCGGCGGACCAGGTCGAACGGCAGCCGACGCTCAAGGCGGCGTTCGAGGCGCTGCAGGCCGGACGCTTCGAGGCGGCGCGGGACCTGGCCCAGCCCTATGTCCAGGAACGGGACCTGGAAGCGCTGCTGCTGTTCGGGCTGGCCCTAGCCGGCAGCCATGACGCCGCAGGGGCGGCGCCCTTCCTGACCGGCGTCGCGACGGCGCGGCCACAGGCGCTGCATCCCTGCATCGACCTCGTTTCCCTGCTGCAGCGACAGTTCCGTGCGCGCGACGCGGAGCCCGCCTTTCTCGCCTGCCTGACGATAACGCCGACGGACGCCAAGTTGCGCCTCGGCTACGCGCAGCTGCTGTGCGAGATGGGCCGGCTCGACGAGGCGATGGCGGAGGTGGAGGAAAGCCTGCGCCTGGCGCCGGACCTGGTGGCGGCGCTGAACCAGAAGGCCATCATCCTGGCCGGCATGCGGCGAACGCCGGACGCGCTGGACCTGTTCCGGCGCGTAGTGGAGCGCGACCCGCGCAACGCGCCGGCCTGGGCCAACCTCGGCTGCACCCTTGCGGGAGAGAACGAGTTCGAGGAGGCGCTGTCGGCCTACCGGCAGAGCATCCAGATCAAGCCCGACGACGCGCAGGTGCGCCTCAACCACTCGATCTGCCTGCTCAAGGCGGGTCGCATGGTGCAGGGCTGGCAGGAGCACGAGTGGCGGTTCAGGCTGCCCGGCCACACCCGCCTGCCGCTCGACCGGATCCTGCCGACGCTGGGACCCCACGCCGACTTGGCCGGCCGGAGCGTCCTGCTGACGCACGAGGAGGGAGTCGGCGACACGCTGATGTTCCTGCGCTACGTGCCGCTGCTGGCGCGGCTGGGGGCGACGGTGGTCGCCTGGGTGCCGCAGAACCTGGCGCGGGTGACGGCGCGGGTCGAGGGCATCGCCGGGGTGATCGCCACCGACGAGGTGCGGCTCGAGGCCGACTGGCACTGCCCGTTCATCAGCCTGCCGCGCGCCTTTGCCGCCACGCCGACGCCATGGGGGGTGTCGCCGCCCTATCTCGGTACCGACCCGGCGGAGGTCGCCTCGACGTCGCTGCACCTGCCGCGCGCCAGCGGAAGCAGGGCGCCGCTGCGCGTGGGGCTGGTCTGGGGTGGGGCGCCGCGGCCCGACCACCTGCCGGCCAACGCGGTGGACCGGCGCCGGAGCATGGCGCTGTCCCAGCTGGCGCCCCTTGCCGCCCTGCGCGACGTCAGCCTGGTGAGCCTGCAGTACGGCCCCTATGCGCGCGCGCTGCACGATCCGCCGGCGGGACTGCATCTGGCCGACCCGATGGAGTTCGTGCAGGACATGGACGACACCGCGAGCCTGATGCGCTCGCTGGACGTCGTGGTGAGCGTCGACACCTCCATGATCCACCTGGCCGGCGGCCTCGGCATCCCGGCGATCCTGATGGACCGCTACGACAACTGTTGGCGCTGGTTCCACGGCCGCACCGACAGCCCATGGTATCCGTCGGTGACAATCGTGCGGCAGAAGCGGCTCGGCGAGTGGGCCGACGTGGTGGAGCGGGTAGTACCGATGCTGCAGCGGATGGCGGATGCCAAGCAGGCAGCGTTCGCCTAGTGTCCTGCCCCGAAATTCGCATATGAATTTCGGGGCAGGACAAGCAGGCCACTCTCTTCCTGGACCGGTGGCGCTCCCGGTCGCGGTCAGGCCGCCACCCGCACCTCCACCAGCAGGCTTTCCACCGCGTTGACCAGGCTGGTCGACTTGGCCGACAGCGACCGGACAGAGGTATTGAGCTGCTCCGCAGCCTCGGTGGTCTGGCCGGTATCGCCCTGGATGCCGCCCATGAGCTGGTCGACCTGCTGGTTACTGGCAGCCGCCTGGGTCGCGCTTTGCGCGATCTCGGACGTTGCCATGCCCTGCTCCTTCACCGCCGACGCGATGCCCGAGCTGATGTCGCGCATCTCGGTGATGGTGCCCACGATGCTGGAGATGGCCTGGACCGCTTCCCCGGTGGCGGCCTGCATCTGGGTGATCTGGGTGCCGATGTCCGCGGTGGCCTTGGCGGTCTGCGCGGCCAGCTGCTTGACCTCGTTCGCCACCACGGCGAAGCCCTTGCCGGCATCGCCGGCACGCGCGGCCTCGATGGTCGCGTTCAGCGCCAGCAGGTTGGTCTGCTGCGCCACCTCCTCGATCAGGCGCACCACCACGCCGATCCGGCTGGCGCCTTCCGACAGGGCCTTCACCACCGTGTCGGTCCGCCTTGCATCCTCCACCGCGCGCTCGGCCACCTTGGTCGACTGGCCGACCTGCTGCATGATCTCCGCCACCGACGCGGACAGCTGCTCCGCCGCGGCGGCTACCGTCTGCACCCCGGAATTGGCTTCCGCCATGGCGCCCGCGATGGCGCCGACATGGCTCGCCGAATGGTGGGCGGCGCTGGCGATGCTCCGCGTGGTCTGGTCCAGGTCGCGGGTCGACAAGTCGATGTCGCTGACGACGCCGCTCATCCTGGTCTCGAGGACCTGCGCGAAGTTCTCCGCCGCACGGCGCCGCGTGGCGGCCTCGGCGCCGGCATAGGCTTCCAGCACCGTTTCCAGGTCGAACCAGGCAGCCTTCTGCAGGGCGTTGCGCTGGCCGCGCCGGACCGCGTCGGCCCTGGACGGCAGCCGGCCGGACCGGTCCAGCTTGAGGTCCCGGATCACGCCGTTCACCACGCCCGCATGGCACGACATGATGGCGTGGGCCGGCACCTTGTGGTCGTGGAGCAGCGTCGCCAGCCGCTGGGCGCTCTCAACCAGCCCGTCAGCGAGGTCGCCGCGCAGGATGCGCTGCCAATGCGCTAGGCGGACCTGATGGACCGCCGGCTCCATCAGCACAGCCCGGACCTGCGGCCAGTCGGCGAAGGTCGCATGCAGCTCCTCCAGAAGGTGCGGCAGGCGCGTGCTGCCGTAGTCGCCCAGCGCGCGCAGCTGCGCCAAGTCGTCGTCGGCGATCGAGAAGGCAGCGAGACGCTGATGGTTCTGTCGGTCGATCGGATGGTGCATGGATGTCTCGGCGCCTGGAGTTCATCGGTCTGCCGATCATGAGGCGCGATGTCGTAAGATCGGGTTAACGCTAACCCGGCGACCGCCCGACTCCGTTTCCCCAAGACGCGCCTCCCCTGCACGGATCCGGCGAATGCGCCGCGTCAGTACTGGAACTGGTACTTGAGCGCGACCGAGCTGCCGGGGTCGTTTTCCGGCGTGATGATCCCAGTGCTGGCGCCGCCGGTGCCGACCATGGTCTGCAGCTTGAGCCGTTTCGTCAGGTCGACCTGCACCTCCGCCTGGCTGCCGCCGCCGCTGGTCGCCTGCCTGGCGCCGACGTAGACGCCGCGCGCGACGTACTTGCCCGCCTCGACGCTGGCGCCGTTGCTGCTGCCGCCGCTGCCGCCGCTGCCGACCGACAGCCGGTCGAGCCCGAGCGACTTGCGCACCGTGCCGAGCGGGTCGAAGCCGCCGCCCGAGCCGGTCAAGGAGGCCAGCGCGGTCGCCACCTGGGCGATCTGCAGCGCGCTCAGCGATTTGGTGTCCTGCCCGAACAGGATCAGCGCCAGCACCTGGTCCTGCGGCAGCGGCGGAGTGGAGGTCAGCGTGATCCTGGGCGCGCTGGCGTAGCCGCCGACGTTGAGGTTCGCCACGGTCGAGCCGACCACGCTTTGCGCGGTGAAGTCGAGCGTGGGGTCGATGGCGTGGCCGACGCCGGTGCCGTTGAACCCGACCTGCCCCTTGGTAAAGGTCAAGGAGATGCCGGCCAGGTCGAACGTGCCGCGACGCATGTCGAAGGCTCCCGTGACCGCCGGCGCCGCCGAGGTGCCGCCGAGGTGCAGCGTGCCGCCGAGCTCGGCGTCGAGCCCGTGGCCGCGCACGAAGATCTGCCCCGGCGCGTTCACGCCGACGTCGAGGCCGATCAGCAGGGAGGACCCGGCCGCCTGCGCCGGCGCCGGCTTGTCGCCGGGACGGACGACATGGAGCCGCGCCACCGACGGCGGCAAACCGTTGGGAATGTTGATCGAGGCGCCGTCGACGGTCACCGTGCCGCCGACGTCGAGGCGGGTGGCAGCCTGGCCGCGCACCTGGATGTCGGCATCCAGCGTAGCGGTGAGCAGGTCGCTCGACAACGGCCGGGCGTTCCTGGCCGTCACGTGGAGGTCGACCGGCAGGCCCGGCACCAGGGCGCCCACCGTGCCGCTCCCGCCAATGGTGCCGGTCCCGGCACGGGCGTCGAACGAGGCGATCGTGACCGTCTGCCCGGCCGCCTCGATCAGCGCGTCGATGTTTGTCAGGCGCACCCCTTGCGCGAAGTCCTGGAACTGGCCGCCGGCCAGCCGGACCGTGCCGTTCAGGATCGGTGCGCGCGCGGTGCCGGACACCCCCAGCGCCAGCGCGAGCCGGCCGTCGACCTCGCGTCCCTGCGCGCCCAGCACGGCGTTGGCGAGCGCCAGGTCAACGC
>CAXTOD010000024.1:3971-17819 GCA_964245705.1 uncultured Acetobacteraceae bacterium | reverse complement strand
CGGGCCGCATCCGGCCGGGGCGACGCGGTCCTGCCTGTGGCTGACGCTGTGCCACCTGTTCGCGCCGAAGCTGGCCAGCCTCGCGCGCGCCCTGCTGCTGCCGGACGCCGCCGGGCGCGGCTTCGGCGGCCGCGGCCGGCTGGCGCTGAGCGTGCTGGCGGAGCAGGTGCTTGGCATGCTGTACGCGCCGATCGTGGTGGTGTCGGTGACCGGTTTCGTGATCGACACCCTCCGGGGCCGGACGGTGAACTGGAGCACCCAGGCGCGCGGCGACCGCCCGGTCGGGTGGACGGAGGCGCTGCTGCGCTTCCGCGCGCACACCGCGATCGGCCTGCTGGCGACGCTCGGGCTCGGGCTCGTGCGGCCGGGACTGCTGCCGTGGACTCTGCCGTTCCTGTGCGGGCTGGTGCTGTCCATCCCGCTCGCCTTCTGCTCCGGCAGCGTCCGGCTGGGCACGCTGGCGCGTCGCCTCGGCCTGTTCCTGACGGTCGACGAGCTGGCGCCGCTGCCGGAACAGGTCGCCCTGCGTGGCGGCGTAGTTCCATCCGGCAGCCAGGCCGGGTTGCGACGGCGGCTGGGCCAGGAGGTCGCGGCGGGCGGGGACTGAACCCGCCAGCCCTGCTCCCAACCGTCACGCCGCGGGTGCGGCCGGGCGCCCAGCCCTGCACCGGCCGCCGGTCCGTCGCCGGACCAGCTTCGGGTTTGCGGTTGTCGAGGCAATTTTGGCCAGCTATTGCAACAATAAGTGGACCGCCGACGGCTCGCGTTCATCCGCATCGTCGCGCGATCGTTGCAATGGGAGGCGACATCCCGTGATCCGTGCTGAACCGCGTAGTTCCTCTCCGTCTGGAGATCCCGTTTCCGGTGCGGTCGCTTGAGCGCCGTGCTCGACGAGGCGGCGACGCTGCCGGACGACACCCTGCCATCGCCCGTCGCCCGCCGGCCGCCGTTCGGCCGGATGGACAAGGACGGCGACCACCGCCGCCAGGACGGCCAGGGCAGGGACGACGAGAAGGAGGATGAGGACAAGGAGGACGAGGAAAAGGACGAGGACGGGAAGAAAGGCAAGAAGGACGATCAGGAGGGCGGAGGCAGGAAGAAGCGCTGGCCGATCGTCGTCCTGGCCATCGTCACGGCACTCATCATCGTCGGCGGCATCGTCTGGTACCTCCTGACCAAGGACCAGGAAGCCACCGACGACGCCTACACCGAAGGCAACGCGGTCGCCATCGCGCCGCACGTGTCCGGCTATGTGGTCGAGCGGCGCGTGGACGACAACGACTTCGTCCATGCCGGCGACCTGATGCTGCGCATCGACCCGCGCGACTACGTCACCGCGCGCGACCAGGCGCAGGCCAACCTCGACCTGGCCCGCGCCCAGCTCCGCAGCGCCGAGATCGACCTGGAGATCGCCCGGGTCCGCTACCCGGCGGACCGGCAGCAGTCGCAGGCGCAACTCGACCAGGCACGCGCCAACCAGATCGACGCCACCCGCGAGTACAACCGGCAGCGCAGCGTCGACAGGCGCGCCACGACGCAGGCCACCATCGACCAGGCGACAGCGCAGTACCGCAGCACCAGCGCCACCACCAGGCAGATCGAGGCGCAGCTGCAGGTGTCGTCGCTGGTGGGCCCGAACATCGCCTCCACCGCCACCGCGCTGAAGCAGCGGCAGGCGCAGGTGGAGCAGGCGGCGGCCAACCTGGCGCAGGCGCAGCTGAACCTGTCCTATACCGAGATCCGCGCGCTCCAGGACGGCAGGGTGACGCGGCGCAACGTGTATGTCGGCACCTACGCCCAGGCGGGGCAGCAGGTGTTCTACCTCGTGTCGCCGCTCACCTGGGTGGTGGCCAACTTCAAGGAAACCCAGCTCAACCGCATGCGGATCGGCCAGCACGTCACGATCCACGTGGACGCCTATCCAGGGCTGAAGCTGCACGGCCACGTGCAAAGCATCCAGCAGGGCAGCGGCGCCCGGTTCACCACCTTCCCGTCGGAGAACGCGACCGGCAACTACGTCAAGATCGTGCGGCGCGTCCCGGTGAAGATCCTGATCGACGACGGGATCGACCCGCAGCAAGGCCTGCCGCTCGGGCTGTCGGTCGAGCCGACGGTGGAGCTCAAGTGAGCGGCAGCGGCGGCGCCAAACATAATCCATACCTCGTCGCCATCGTGGCGACGCTCGCCGCCTTCATGGAGGTGGTCGACACCACCATCGTCAACGTGTCGCTGCCTTACATCGCCGGCGACCTCGGCGTCAGCACCGACAACGCCGCCTGGACCCTGACCACCTACCTGGTCGCCAACGGCATCACCCTGACGGTGTCGGCTTCGCTATCCAAGCAGCTCGGGCGCAGGAAGTACTTCCTGATCTCCATCGCCGGCTTCACCGCCACGTCGCTCGCCTGCGGCCTGTCCACCAGTTTCGGCGAGCTGCTGCTGTTCCGCGGCCTGCAGGGGCTGTTCGGCGGTGGGCTGCAGCCGATGCAGCAGGACATCGTGCTCGACACCTTTCCGCCCGAGCAGCGCCAGTCCGCGCTGTCCATCACCGCGGTCGCCACCATCATCGCTCCCGTGGTCGGCCCGCTGATCGGCGGCTACCTAACCTTCAACTTTTCCTGGCACTGGATCTTCCTGATCAACGTGCCGGTCGGGCTGCTGACCATCTTCGGCGTGGTCGCGCTGATCGAGGACACGCCGGAGATGAAGAAGGCGGTGCGCAGGGCGCCGCGCTTCGACTGGATCGGCACCATCTTCATCGGCCTGGCGCTCGGCTGCATGGAGCTCGGCGCCGACCGCGGCGAGGACTACGACTGGCTCGCCTCGAACTTCGTCCGCATCATGTTCGCCCTGTCCGTCATCGGCTATGTCGGCGGATTGTTCCACCTGCTCTACGCGAAGCATCCGGCGGTGAACCTGCGCGTGTTCAAGGACCGGAACTTCGCGCTGTCCTGGTGGTCGATGGCGGTGATGGGCTTCGCGCTCTACGGCAGCGCCATCATCATGCCGCTCTTCTCCCAGAACGTGCTCGGCTACAACTCGGTGCTGGCCGGCTGGGTGCTGGCACCTGGCGCCGTCGTGCTGTGCATCCTGATCCCGATCGTGGGCCAGGTGATGAAGGTGGTGCCGGTGAAGTGGGTGATCACCGCGGGGGGCTTCGTGCTCGCGGCCTCCTGCTACTACTCGATGGACCTGGTGCCGGACCTCGACTTCTTCCACGTGTGGCTGTATCGCGCGGCGCAGACGGCAGCGCTGTCGCTGTTGTTCGTGCCGCTCAGCGCCAGCGCCTATTCCACCATCCCGCCGGAGCTGAAGGAGGACGCGGCGAGCCTGTTCACCATGGCGCGCAATGTTTTCGGCGGCGTCGGCATTTCCATCGGCACCGCGCTGGTCACCGACCACCAGCAGATCAGGCAGGCCTACCTGGTCAACTACCTCGACCCGACCTACCAGCCCTACAACGTGTTGCTGCAGTCGGTGCAGCAGGCGGAGGTGACCTATGGCAGCGCCACCGACCAGGCTGCGGCGTCGGCGCCGGGCCAGGTGTTCCAGATCCTGCAGACCCAGGTCAGCACCCTGGCCTACACGGACGTGTTCTTCATCATCGGCCTGTTATCGCTGAGCATCGCGCTGGCCGCCGTGTTCATGTCTAGCGTGAAGCCGGCTGCCGGAGGTGGAGGCGGTGGTTGAACCTCGTCCGCACGGACCCGACGTTTTCGACGGAACCGTTCTTGATCGGAAGGTGGCGATCGGTTCCGGCGCTGCCGCCCTGGGAGCAGGCCAGCCGCGCCAGACCAATTCTCGGACCGCCGGTCGTCGGGAGACGAGGTGCGACGTCGTCGAAACCGGTCATCCGCCGCGGGCAGGTCTCCGGTCCCTGCAGGAGCCGGCACCCTGCGATCGGAACGGCGGTGCGTCAGGCCTGTTTGTCAAGCCGCCCGGACAGCGCATCCTGTGTCTCGTCACGCTTGAAGGAGGCCGTCGAGCGACATGAGCCACGATCATGACCCTTATCGGCGGTTCGGCCTGACCCTGTCCAAGGCGTTGCGCGCCGGGACCACGATCGCGAACACGCCCCCTCTGCCGGTGGTGGACTATGCGGCCGTCGGCCAGACGGCGCCGAAGCTGCTGGACACGCCGGCCGGTGCGCTGCCGAAGGCATCGGCCGTGGTGATCACCTGGGCGGAGGCCGAATGGGCCGCCATGCAGCAGGTGTTCTGTGCCGGCGGCGCCACCATGCCCTACGGCGACAGGACGCGCAGCGACTGGAGCGGCTGGCGGACCTATTCGAAGAACCTTCCGGGCGGCGCCCCTTCAGGATGGACCGAATGGGGCAGCTACCGCCTGGTCGAGATCGGCGGCAAGCCGGTGCTGCTGTTCAAGTCGAACACCCATCTCGACTATCCGGGTGCCAGCTTCCTGGACACGCTGATCAGGCTGCTGATCACCGACGTCGAGCCGGCGCTGATCCTGTCGATCGGCACCGCCGGCGGGGCCAGGCCGACCGATCACATCGGCACGGTGCGCGCGGTGAGCGCCGGCATGCTCTACGAGACCGGCCAGCCTGCGTCGAAGTGGCCGGACTACAGGAACGACTGGACGGCGGGCAATGCCCTGCTCGGCGTGAACCTGTCCAGGCTGCTGTTCCCGATCCCAACCACGCCAGGCGATCTGCAGTTGCTCGCCGCAAGCCTGAACAGGAGACTCGGCACCGACTACACGCTGGTGCAGCTCGATCCGGGCGATCTGAACCTCGGCGACGCGGTGCCTCTGGTCGACGACCAGACCGGCGGCGGCGTGTCCCTGCTGACGACGTCGACTTTTGTGGTCGGAACCACGGCAGGCGACTTCCAGGCCTTCAGCGCGATCGAGATGGACGACGCCGTGATCGGCGAGGCGTGCGCTGCGCGCGGCACCGCGTTCGGTTTCATCCGCAACGTGTCGGACCCGGTGCAGAACGCGTCCCTTCCTGCCAAGGTGCAGGGAAGCTGGGGCAGCGTCGTGTACGACGCATACGGCTTCTACACGAGCTACAATGGGGCGATCGCAGCCTGGGCGGTGTTGGCGGGAAGCAGCTGACCAGGCTGTCCGGTCTGGGCGAGGCAGGAGTCCGGAGGCGGAACGGAGCTGACGGGAAGCGCCAGCCTTTGCGTCGTGGCGGCGTTCCTGGTTGATCGTGCGCGCCACGGTGCGCCAGCCACCGACCGGTCGACATGCGAACGGTCTCGACGCGTCGACTCCATGGTCGTGTCGCGGCTAGGTGGCGCACGCTGCGCCATCCGTCGTAGCGGCAATCGTGGAGGCAGGCGGTGCTGCCTGTCGGTCGTCAGCAAGGTTGGTGAGCTCCTGTTGTCGAGGAGCGGACGACCCTGATCCTTGATCAGCTTCCGGTCATGCCGCAGAGCCGGACGGCGATCTTGCATTCCAGACGACCAGGCGTGATCGGATAGACCGCTTCGTCATCTCCGGATGCGGGAGAACCCAGTGCAGCCTGTCGGCTCCGGAGGTGTCCGGATGTCGGGAAGACGGTCAGGCGACTGTGGAAACCCGGCGCCAGTCAGACGCGCAGGTCCATCGGCGCCGCGGCCGGCTCGTCGGGATCGACGATCGCGTCGATCAGGGCCGGACCCGGCGTGGCCAGCGCCGCACGGATCGCGGGCACGAGCTCGGCCGGCGTGGTGCAGCGGAAGCCGGCGGCGCCGACCGCCCGCGCATAGGCGGCGAAGTCGATGTGGCCGAGCGCGCAGCCGTATTCCGGGTAGCCGATGTCGCGCTGCTCGAAACGCACCTCTGCCAGCGAGTCGTTGTTCAGCACCAGCACCTTGAGGTCCAGCCGGTGCAGCACCGCGGTGGACAGTTCCGCCATCAGCATCGCCAGCCCGCCATCGCCCACCACCGCCAGCGAGGTGCGGTCCGGGTGGACGAACGCTCCCGCGACCGCCAGCGGCAGGCCTGACGCCATGGTCACCAGCGTGCCGGTCCCGGTCCAGCCCTGCCCGGTGCGAAGCCGGATGTGCCGGGCGGCGAACTGGGTGTTGGCGCCGCAGTCGAGGCTGAACATGGCCCGTTCCGGCGCCAGCTCGCCGAAAGCGCGCACCGCCGTCTGCGGGCGCAGGCGCGCGCTCTTCTGCGTCGCCTCCACCTGCCGGAGCAGCGCGTTCCAGTCGCGCATGCGCGACTGCGCCTGCAGCAGGAAGTGCCGGTCGTCCCGTCGCCGCAGCAGCGGCTGCAGCTGCGACAGGGTGGCCCGCATGCCGCCGACCAGGCCCAGCTCCACGGCGGTGCGCAGCCCGATGCGGTCCGCGCACCGGTCCACCTGCACGACCCGCGCCTGCCCCGGAGCAGGATAATAGTCGGTCCACGGCATGGTGGAGCCCAGGATCAGCAGCGTGTCGCATTCCGCCATCGCCTGACGCGAGGGCAGGGTGCCGAGATGGCCGATGCCGCCGGTGGTGAACGGGTGGTCGTCCGGCAGCACCGCCTTGCCGAGATAGGCCTTGGCCACCGGGGCGGCCAGGGTGTCGGCCAGGCGCTCCAGCTCCGGCCCCGCCCCGAGGCAGCCCTGTCCGGCGAGGATCGCCACCCGGCGGCCGCCGTTCAGGATGTCCGCCGCCGCCGCCAGCAGCGACGGAGGAGGCACACCGTCCGGGTCGGCCCAGGACGCGGCCAGGGGGCTGCGCGCGAAGCGCACCGACGGCCTGTCCTCGCCGAGCCGCAACGTCTGCACGTCCTTGGCGATCGTCAGGTGCGCGACCCCGCGTGCGTCGCGCGCGGCGCGGCAGGCGCGGTCCACCACGTGCATGGCGTGCGCCGGGCCGCTGACCTGCTCGTTGAACACCGCCACCTCCTGCATCAGGCGCACGGTGTCGACGCTCTGGGGATAGCGCATCCCCGCCATGTCGTGGAACGTCGAGCCGGTCAGCGCCAGCACCGGCGAGCCGTCCAGCCTGGCATCGAACAAGCCGTTCAGCAGGTGGATGGCGCCCGGCCCGGTGGTGGACACGCACACCCCGATCCCGCCGCCGTGCTTGTGCACGCCCGAGGCCATGAAGGCGGCCGCCTCCTCGTGCCGCACGCCGACGAACGCGATCTCACGCCGCCGCCGGCGCAGCGCCTCGATCAGCGGGTTGATGCCGTCGCCGACGATGCCGAAGGCGTGGGTGACGCCCCAACCGACCAGCACGTCGACGACGATCTCGACCGTGCTCGGGTCGGGAACGTCGTGCCCCGGGACCGGCGGGTCGGAAGCGGTTCCCGCGGCGGGAGCCGACGCGGCAAGCGCGCCGAGCCCCGCCAGGCCGAACAGCGTCCTGCGGTTCAGCCCGGCGGCTGCGTGACGGTCCCGCTCCTCCGTCACCGGCCGGACCGCAGCCTGGTGGCGGCAAAGGCGATCGCCTCGGCCGCGCTGCCGAAGGTCGCGGCCACGCCGCAGGCCATCATCAGGTTGTCGGCCAGCGGCACCGCGAACTCTTCCACGGCCATGCCGTCGCCGTCGCGCAGCGCGCCGTCCGGCCTCCGCGCAACCGGCATGACAGCCGCCACACGCCCTGCATAGGGGCGTGGATCGGTGGTGTAGCCCACCACCAGCTTGTTCCAGGCCGCGGCGGCGCCCATCTCGTAGGCGGTGCCGGGGTCCATGGATGGGCCACGGAACGGCGTCATATTGGCGACCACAGCGTCGCAGCGCCGGATCATCGCCATGTTGGCGGTGCGGATCGCGCCGGGATCATGAAGGGCATCCACGGCGTCGCTGTCGAGCGGGAACAGGCCGAGGGTGCCGACGGCCCTGCACAGCGCCTTCAAGGCAGCGCCGCGTGCGGCCGGATCCGGAAGGAACACGTCCGGGCCCGCCAGGTAGATGAGCGGTGCGGCGTCAGGAGGCGGGGACATCGCCCTCCTGCCGCTGGACGTTCAGCCGCACCACGCTGACGGCCGCGGCGAGCAGCGCGAAGCCGGCGGCGATGGCGACCGACACCGTCGTGCCGCGCCCAGGCGACAGGGAGAAGATCATCGCCACCAGCGCCGCCCCAAGGGTCTGGCCGAGCAGCCGGGCGGTGGACAGCATGCCGCCGGCGCCGCCGGAGCGCGCGCGGGGCGCCGCCTGCAGCATGGCGCGGTTGTTCGGGGTCTGGAACAGGCCGAAGCCGATGCCGCAGATCGCCAGCCGCCACACCAGCGCGAGGTCGGTCGGCTCCGCCGGCAGGCGCACCACCAGCACCAGACCGGCCGCCAGCATCAGCAGGCCGAGCCCGCCCAACAGGCCGGCCGGATAGCGGTCGGACAGCCGGCCGGAGATCGGGGCGATGGCGGCGAGCGCCACCGGCCAGGGGGTCAGCAGCAGGCCGGCCTGCACCGCCGAGCGGTGCAACGTGCCCTGGATGAAGAACGGCAGCGACACGAAGGCCAGCATCTGTGCGGTGAAGGCGGCGATCGAGGCGCCGATCGACAGCCCGAACACCGGGATCCGCAGCAGGTCCAGCGGCAGCAGCGGCGCCGGCCGGCCGAGCTGGCGCCGCACCAGGAGCGTGCCGCATAGCACCGTCAGGAGGCCGAGACCGATCACCACCGGACCGGCAAGCCCGTGTCCGGCGCCGTCGATCGAGGCGATCAGCAGGCCGAAGCTGGCAGCGCTCAGCAGCGCGCTGACCCAGTCGAACGCGTGCGTGGCGCGGGGCGGGTTCGGCAGGCTCCAGATCGCCGCCGCCAGCGCGGCCAGGCCGATCGGGACGTTGATCGCGAACAGCCAGGGCCAGGAGGCGACCGACAGGATGGCGGCGGCGACCGTGGGCCCGACGGCTGCCGAGACCGCCACCACCATGGCGTTGATGCCGACGCCGCGGCCGAGCTGGCGGCGGGGATAGATGAAGCGGACCAGGGCAGCGTTGATGCTCATCACCCCGGCGGCGCCGAAGCCCTGCACGATGCGCGCCGCCGTCAGCGTGGCCAGGGAATCGGACAACGCGCAGCACAGCGAGGCGATGGTGAACAGCAGCAGGCCGACCCGGTAGACGCGCGCGTAGCCGAGGATCTCGCCCAGCGAGGCCAGCGGCAGCAGGCTGACGGTGATCGCCAGCTGGTAAGCGTTGACGATCCAGATCGAGGCGGCCGGCGTCGCGTGGAGGTCGACCGCGATGGTGGGCAGCGCCACGTTGGCGATCGCGCCGTCGAGCACCGCCATGAGGACGGCGAGCGCCACCGCCAGCATCGCCCAGTAGCGGCGCGGCACCGGCAGGCCGTCCTGCTCGGGCGTCGGCGGCGGGCTCATGCCGCGGAGCCATGGGACGTGGTGAAAGGGGAAGGGGATGCCGGTCGGCGCACCAGCGGCTTTGAGCAGAAGGCCGGCACGGACGCAAGGCTGCGCCCGCCGTCGCGACGGCACCGGTCGCCGGAGCCCGGAGGCCCCGGCGCAGGACGAAAGGCGGTCCTACGAGGTTTTCGCGGTCGCCAGGTTATAGGTGACGTGGTCGGGGCTGCCGGTGGTGCCGTCGGGCGACATCTGCTGGGTGGTGAACTGCACCTGGGTGAAGTTCAGCGACAGGCTTTCCATCGGGCGGTCGCCGCTGGAGGTGTGGGAATAGCCGCTGATGATGGTGTTGGTCAGCATCAGGGTCAGGTAGATGTCCTGCTGGTCCTTGAAGGTGCGGGTGAAGTCGATCTGCACCTCCTGGCCGTGGCCGGACAGGGCCTCCTGCATGAGCTTGCCGGTGGACACGTCGTTCTCCTTGGTCACCGTCACCTCGCTGATGGAGGGGGCGGTGGACTCGCGCTCGGCCGAGGAACCGACCACGCTGGAGATGCCGCGACCGACGCCCCACTGGAAGCCGTGCAGCTCGATCCAGTTGGTGTGGCCGGATTCGGTGACGTCGCCGTCGCAACCCGGGAACTTCATGTAGATGGCCATGGATATTCCTTTCTGGTGTCAATTCAACGCGTAACGAAAACTGCCGTCGGCCTCCATATCCACGGAGATCGCCCGCACCGCAAGGCCCTTGGCCATGTGCTCCAGCACCCGGGTGGACAGCTCCGGCAGCAGCGTGCCGGACAGGATGCCCTCGATGGCGCGCGCACCGGCGCTGGTCTCGGTGCAGCGCTCCGTGACGGCCTGGCCGATCGCCGGGTCGAAATCGAGCTCGGCCTTGAACCGGCTGTTGAAACGTTGCCTGATCCGGTCGAGTTGCAGCGCCACGATCCGGCGCAGGATCGCGTCGTCCAGCGGAACGTACGGCACCAGGCGGACGCGGCCCAGGAAGGCGGGCTTGAACCATTTCACCAGTTCTTCATGCAGCAGGCCGGGCAGCGCGTCCGGCTCGGGCGCGGTGTCCGGATCGGCAAAAAGGCGTGACAGGATCTCGCTGCCGGCGTTCGAGGTCATGATGATGACGCAGTTCTTGAAGTCGATGTCGCGTCCCTCGCCGTCCTTCATGTGTCCCTTGTCGAACACCTGGAAGAACACGTCCTGCACCCCAGGATGGGCCTTCTCCATCTCGTCGAGCAGGATCACCGAGTAGGGGCGCCGCCGCACCGCCTCCGTCAGGATGCCGCCCTCGCCGTAGCCGACATAGCCGGGCGGCGAGCCCATCAGCAGGCTGACCTTATGCTCCTCCTTGAACTCCGACATGTTGATGACCGTCAGGTTCTGCTCGCCGCCGTACAGCAGCTCGGCGAGCGCCAGCGCGGTCTCGGTCTTGCCGGTGCCCGACGTGCCCACCATCAGGAACACGCCGATCGGCTTGCGCGGGTCGGTCAGGCCGGCGCGCGAGGTGCGGATCGCCTGCGCCACCGCGCGCAGCGCATGGTCCTGGCCGACGATGCGCCGCCCGAGGCTCGCCTGCAGGTCGAGCACGGTGCGTATCTGGTCGGTCTGCATCCGCCCGGTCGGGATGCCGGTCCAGCCGGCGACGATCTCGGCCACCGCCTGCGCGTCCACCACCGGGAACACCAGCGGGTGCTCGCCCTGGAGGGCCTGCAGCTCGGCGTTGCGGTCGGCGTAGTCGGCGCGGAGCAGGGCGCGCTCCTCCTGCGACGCCGGCTCCGACGCCTGCATCGCGGCGCGGACCTGTTCCAGACGGCCCACGATCTCCCGCTCGCGCTGCCAGCGCTCGTCCAGCGCCGCGCGCTGCGCGGACACCGCCGCGTGCTCGGCATCCAGGGCGGACAGGCGCTCGCCGTGCTCGGCGCCGTAGTCGGCGTCGCGGCCGAGGATGGTGCGCTCGGTGTCGATCAGGGCGAGCCGGCGCTCGGCGTCCTCCAGCAGCGCCGGCGACGCCGCCTGGCTCATGGCGACGCGGGCGCAGGCGGTGTCGAGCAGGCTGACCGCCTTGTCGGGCAGCTGCCGGCTCGGGATGTAGCGGGCCGACAGCCGCACCGCCGCTTCCACCGCCTCGTCCAGGATCGGGATGCGGTGGTGCGCTTCCAGCGTTCCCACCAGGCCGCGGATCATGGCGGACGCGGTGGCCTCGTCCGGCTCGCCGACCACCACCGGCTGGAACCGGCGGGTGAGGGCGGCATCCTTCTCGAAGTACTTCTTGTATTCCGCCCAGGTGGTGGCGGCGACCACGCGCAGCTCGCCGCGCGCCAGCGCCGGCTTCAGGAGGTTGGCTGCGTCGCCGGAGCCGGCAGCACCCCCGGAGCCGATCAGGGTGTGCGCCTCGTCGACGAACAGGATCACCGGCACCGGGCTCGCCTGCACCTCGCGGATCACGCCGCGCAGCCGGTTCTCGAACTCGCCGCGCACGCCCGCGCCGGCCTGCAGCAGGCCGAGGTCGAGGGTGCGGATCACCACGCCGGCCAGCGCCGGCGGCACCTCGCCGGCGGCGATCCGGAGTGCGAAGCCTTCCACCACAGCGGTCTTGCCGACGCCTGCCTCGCCGACCAGGATCGGGTTGTTCTGCCGGCGGCGGGTCAGGATGTCGACCAGCTGGCGGATCTCCGGGTCGCGGCCCAGGATCGGGTCGATCCGGCCGGCGCGGGCGCGCTCGGTCAGGTCCACGGTGTACTGGCCGAGCGCCGTCGCCGGGCCCTGTCGCGGGGCGGTGTCCGCGTCGGCGGCTGCCGGCTCGCTCCGGCCGGCGGACGCCTCTGCGGTCTCGATGCTGCGCGCGAGCAGGGCGGGCAGCGCCTGGCGGTCGAAGTCGGGATCGATGCGGAACAGCCGGGGTGCTGCGCGCCGGAGCGGGGCGGAAACCTGCTCGTCGGACAGGATCGCCATCAGCAGGTCGGCGGAACGGATCGCGGCGTCGCCGCGCTCCACCGAGGCCAGCAGCCAGGCCTGCTTGCACAGCGCCACGATCTCCGGCGACAGCGCCGGCGGCCGGCCGTTGCCGGTCTTCATTCCGTTCAGCGCGTTCTGCAGGTCAGCCGCCAGGCGTTCCTCGTCGATGTCGAAATGGCGCAGCAGCACCGGGATGTCGCTGCCCGGGGTGCCGAGCAGCTGCAGCAGCCAGTGCTCGATCTCGACGTTGTAGTGGGTGCGGGACAGGGTCAGGCCGGCGGCTGCTTCCAGGGCCGTGCGGCAGGTGGGGTTCAGGCGGGCGACGAGCAGGGACAGGTCGATCGCGGCCATGGATGCTCCCGCCGGCACCGACCGGCAGCGGAACGTTAGGTTTGACAGCGTGGCCTGTCCAGCAACACTGTGGAACGATCGGCAAGCGGTCACGACTCGCGCAGGAGCTGGCGCAGGACCGGCACGGGATGCGGGTTTCGATCGATGCAGCCACGGATTGAGGTCGCCGCCCTGCTGGACGCGATCAGCGACGACGCGCCGGCGGGCCAGGACCCGCGCGCCGACATCTCGCCCGCCTCGCATTATTTCCGCCTGCGCGACGCGCGCGCCGATGCCCGCGCCGCCGAACGGCAGACCGATTCCGACAGCACCCGGCCGAGCGGGGCGGAAAACTGGCAGCTGGTGCGCGAGCACGCGCTCGGCATCCTGCGCCAGGTCGGCAAGGACATCGAGGTCGCGGCCTGGCTGACCGAAGCGCTGGTGCGCCTCGACGGGATCGACGGGCTCGCCGACGGGGCCTGGCTGATGGCCGGGCTGGTGGAGCGCTACTGGGACGGCGGGCTGCATCCGCTGCCGGACGAGGACGGCATCGAGGGGCGGACCTCGCCGCTGGCCGGGCTCAACGGCATCGGCGCCGACGGCACCCTGATGCAGCCGCTGCGCAAGCTGGTGCTGTTCGCCCGCGCCGACGGCACGCCGGTGACGGTGTGGCGCTTCGAGCAGGCGGAGGAGGTGGAAGGGATCGGCGACGCGGCGCGCAAGAAGCAGCGTCTCGCCGCCGGCGCGCTGCCGTTCCGGGCGCTGGAGGAGGAAGCGCGCTCCTTCGGCGCCGCCCAGCTCGGCGCGGTCGGCCAGGGCGCCCGGCGCGCGCTGAAGGGATGGCAGGCGCTGGCCGGCCTGCTGGACCGTCTGGCCGGGACCGTGTCGCCGCCGACCAGCCGGGTCGCCGGCGTGCTGGAAAAGGTGCTGCGGGTCGCGGAACGCTACGCGCCCGCGCAGAGTGCCGAGCCGGTCGAGCCGGAGGCGGCGGCGGCGCCTGAGGAAGGCGTGCCGGACGACGGGGGTTTGGCCGATCCCGTCCGTCCGGAGCAGCCGGCGGTGCGCCTGCCGCCGACGCGGAACGAGATGCTGGCGAGCCTGGCCGCCATCGCCGAGTTCTTCCGCGTGCACGAGCCGCATTCGCCGTTGTCCTACACCCTGGACGAGGCGGTGCGGCGCGGGCGGATGAGCTGGCCGGAGCTGCTGGGCGAGGTGGTGCCGGACCCGGAAGCGCGGGCGGTGATCCTGTCCCAGCTCGGCATCCGACCGGTGCCGGAATGACGGCGCCGGTCGTCCGCCCGGCGTTC
>CAXTOD010000024.1:0-3961 GCA_964245705.1 uncultured Acetobacteraceae bacterium | reverse complement strand
CCCCGCCCGCGGGGGGGGTCACCCGCCCCCCGCTCGGCCCCCGCCGGGGGCGGCAGGGCCGGCGCGGGGCGTCCGCCGGCGTTCGCGGCGTGATTGACCCTCGGACGCTTCCGCAGATAGGCTGGAAACCCGCGGTCCCTCGTTCGCGTCGCGGCTCGTGCCGCCGCCGCAAGGATCGGCGGACCGGTCGCCTTCCCGAAGGGAGCCGGCACCACACCGGAGACGCCACCACCGACCGCGGCAAAGGAGCCTTGAGATGAGCGCCAGCATTCACGAGAAGCTGAGCCGGGTGCGCCGTCCGCGCGTCCATATCACCTACGAGGTCGAGACCGAGGGCGCCCAGGTGGTGCGGGAGCTGCCGTTCGTGGTCGGCGTGATGGGCGATTTTTCCGGCGACCCGACGCAGCCGCTGCGTCCGCTCGGCGAGCGCAAGTTCATCCAGATCGACCGCGACAACTTCGACGAGGTGATGGCCCGGCTCACCCCCGGCCTCAACCTGGTGGTGCCGAACAGGCTGACCGACGACGGCACCGAGATCGCGGTGGGTCTCAAGTTCAACGCGATCGAGGACTTCGAGCCGGGACGGGTGCTGGACCAGGTGCCGGCACTCAAGGCGCTGCTGGAAACGCGCAACAAGCTGAGCGACCTGATGAGCAAGGCCGACCGGTCGGAGGAGCTGGAAGCGCTGCTGGAGAAGATCCTGCGCGATGCCGGCGACCTGAAGCAGGTGTCCGGCCAGCTCGGACTCAAGGACGAGGGCTGACATCATGTCGCAGTCTCAGGCAACTCCCGCGCCCGCCACGGCCGAGACCACCGACCTGCTGCAGCAGGTGGTGTCGGCCACACGGCAGACCGAGCCGGACCGCGCCCAGGACCTGGTGCGCGCCCTGGTCGAGCAGGCCCAGGCCGGCACGGTCAAGTTCGACCGCAACCTCAACCGCACCATCGAGCGCGCGGTGGCCGAGATCGACCGCAAGCTGTCGGCGCAGCTGAACGAGATCATCCACAACCCCCGCTTCCTGAAGCTGGAGGGCTCGTGGCGCGGTCTGCACTATCTGGTGCAGAACAGCGAAACCGGCACCATGCTCAAAATCCGGCTGCTCAACGCGTCCAAGCGCGAGCTGAACCGCGACCTGACGCGCGTGGTCGAGTTCGACCAGAGCCTGCTGTTCCGCAAGATCTACGAGAACGAGTTCGGCACTCCCGGCGGCGAGCCGTACGGCGCGCTGATCGGCGACTACGAGTGGGGCAACCATCCCGACGACATCGAGACCCTGCGCCAGGTGTCCAACGTCAGCGCCGCCGCGTTCGCGCCGTTCATCTCGGCCGCCGGCGCCACCATGTTCGGCTTCGACAGCTGGACCGAGCTCGCCAAGCCGCGCGACCTGGCCAAGATCTTCGACACCGTCGAGTACCAGAAGTGGCGCGGCTTCCGCGACAGCGAGGACAGCCGCTTCGTGTCGCTGGTGATGCCGCGCGTGGTGGCGCGGCTGCCGTACGGCGCGCAGACCAAGCCGATCGAGGAGTTCGACTACGAGGAGGCGCCGCTCGACGCCGCCGGCCGGCCGCTGGCGATGGCGCACGAGCAGTACTGCTGGATGAACGCCGCCTACGTGATGGGCGCGCGCCTGACCGACGCGTTCGCCAAGCACGGCTTCTGCACCGCGATCCGCGGCGCCGAGGGCGGCGGCAAGGTGGACAACCTGCCGACGCACATCTTCCAGTCCGACGACGGCGACATGGACGCCAAGTGCCCGACCGAGATCGGCATCACCGACCGGCGCGAGTACGAGCTGTCCAACCTCGGCTTCCTGCCGCTGTGCCACTACAAGAACCATGACCACGCCGTGTTCTTCGGCGCGCAGACAGCGCAGAAGTCCAAGGAGTACGACCGTCCGGACGCGACCGCCAACGCACGCATATCGGCACGGCTGCCGTACATCATGGCCACCAGCCGGTTTGCGCATTATTTGAAGGTGATGGCGCGGGACAAGATCGGTTCCTTCATGGAAGCAGCGGATTGCGAGATCTGGCTCAACCGTTGGATCAAGAACTACGTCAACACCAACGAGAATGCGGGGCCGGAAAGCAAGGCCAAGTTCCCGCTGCGCGAGGCGCGGGTCGAGGTGCGTGAGATCCCCGGCCGGCCCGGCGCCTACAACGCCATCGCCTACATGCGGCCCTGGCTGCAGATGGAGGAGCTGACCACCAGCCTGCGCATGGTGGCGCGGATCCCCGAGAAGGCCTGATCCTGGACGCGGTCGCGGCGCAGCCGGACGAGGCGCTGCGCCTCGCGCTGCTCGACGGCAGCTTCAGCGGCCCGGCGGCAGCGGCGGTGGCGCCGCGGCTGCGCCGGTTCCTCCAGGGCGGGCTGGACGCGCTAGCTGACTGGTTCGGCGCTGCCCCGATCGTCGGCTGCCGCGGCGAGCGCGAGCGGCTGCGCGGGCTGATCGACCGCGACCTCGCCGCCATCGACCGCCTTGTCGCCGACCAGCTCGACGCCATCCTGCACCATCCCCGGCTGCAGCGGCTGGAAGGCTCGTGGCGCGGCCTGGCCTGGCTGGTGGACGGGGTCGACCCGGCCTCGCTGATCCGGATGCGCGTGCTGTCGGCGTCCTGGAGCGAGGTCGGCCGCGACTTCGACCGGGCGATCGAGTTCGACCAGAGCGCGCTGTTCCGCATGATCTACGAGGACGAGCTCGGCCGTCCCGGCGGCGAGCCGTTCGGCCTGCTGGTGGTGGACCACGAGATGCGTCACCGCGCCGAGCGGCGCAGCGTGTCCGGGCCGCTGCCGGTGGACGACGTGTCGGCGCTGGCCTCGCTCGGGGCACTCGCGGCGGCGGCCTTCGTGCCGACCGTGGTGTCCGCGTCGCCGGCGCTGCTGGGCGTCGACCGGTTCGAGGAGCTGGCGCTATCGTTCGACCCGACCGCGTCGCTGCGCGACGGCGACCACGTGCGCTGGCGCGGGCTGTCGGCGCAGGACGGGTCGCGGTTCCTGTGCGTCACCCTGCCGCGCGTGCTGGCCCGGCCGCCCTGGACCGCCGACCCGGCGCGCGGCGAAGGCTTCCGCTACGCCGAGCACGCGCCGGAGCCGCGCCACCGGACCTGGTCGGTGTCGGGCTACGCCTTCGCGTCGGTGGTGATCCGGGCGCAGGGCCAGTTCCACTGGCCGGCGGATATCAGGGGAATGGAGACCGACCGGCTCGGCGGCGGGCTGGTGCCGGACCTGGTGGTGGAGCCGTTCGGCACCGACAAGGAGCGCGGCTGGTGCCGGCCGCCGCTCGACCTGGTGCTGACCGACGCGCAGGAGCGGCTGCTGGTGGAGGCGGGGCTGATCCCGCTCAACCGCCTGCCGCACGGTATGGAAGCGCTGTTCACCTCCGTGCGCAGCCTCCACGCGGTGCCGGCCATCGAGGCCGGCGGGCAGGAGCAGGGGGTTGCGGCGGCGAACGAGCGGATCTCGGCGCAAATCAATTCAATGCTGTGCGTGTCGCGCTTCGCGCATTACCTGAAGGTGATGGGGCGCGAGATGGTCGGCTCGATGATGACCGGGGCGGAGATCGAGCAGCGGCTGCAGCGCTGGCTGTCGCGCTACACCAACGGCAGCACGCGTGCCGGGCCGGACGCGCGGGCGCAGCACCCGCTGGTGTCGAGCAAGGTGTCGGTGCGAGAGCGGCCGGACCGTCCGGGCGCCTTCGGCTGCATCATCCACCTGCAGCCGCACTACCAGCTCGACGACATCGAGACGACGTTCCGGCTGGTGACCGAGCTGTCGGTGCCCGGGTCGCGGAACTGACGCGCGGGGCGGCGGCCACAAGCGGGCTGGCAGAAACGGCGGATCGGTGAAAAACTGTTCCGGGTCGGCAGGCACCGGTATCGCCGACGGGCATGGTGGGGACATGGGCGAAGGGCAGGACGGCACGGTCCCGCCGGGCGGGGGCGCAGGCGCCTCGTTCCGGGC
>CAXTOD010000023.1:0-17843 GCA_964245705.1 uncultured Acetobacteraceae bacterium | reverse complement strand
GCGCAGATGTTGGCCTTCTGCTTGCCCTCGCCGAGCAGCCGGTCGACCATGTACTGCGTGTACTGGCCGCCCATGACGTAGTTGTTGCTGGTGATGTCGGCGATCGCTGGCGACTGCCAGCCGCTGTCCAGGCTGAAGAACGGGATCTTCGAGGTGGTGAGGTCGGCCAGCGCGCTGTGCGCCGCGGTCAGCGTGCCGTACATCACCAGGATCGCGTCGGACTTGGCGGTGATCGCGTTCTCGATCTGGCTGACCAGCGCGCCGGGATCGCCCTTGGCGTCGGTCATGTTCACCTGCCAGCTCTTGTCGAGCCCGGTGGTGCTCAGCCATTTCTGGAACCCGGCCCAGGAGCGCTGGTCGGACTGCGCGGAGAGCTGCTGCGCCACCACCGCGAGCTTGACCGGCTTGGTGTTCGACTGCGCCCGCGCCGGATCGCTACCGAGCGCGAACTGCGCCAGCTGCGCCGTGCCGGCCAACGCCGCGGCGCCGCCGAACGTGCGCAACAGGCCGCGCCGGGTGGGCTGGATGATCGATGGATCGTTCATGACTCCCGCTTCCTCGTTTCTTGTGTGGAGTTGAGTCGTCAAGGCACGTCGTCAGTTGAACAGTGCCGCCACCTCCGCCGGCTGGTCCCAGTGCGGCACGTGGCCGGCATCCGGGATCAGGTGGATGGCGCAGCGGCTGCCGGCCTCCTTCGCCTGGATCCAGGGAATGATGCGGTCCTGCAGGCCCCACACCACGCGCACCGGCATCGCGAGGGCGCGCAGGTCGGCGGTGATGTCGACCTGCTGCCCGCCGTCGTCGACCAGGCTGTCCGCGAGCCGGACCAGCCGGCCGCGACCGAGCTCGGCCGCAAGTGCTGCGAGCTGCTCGGGCGTCATCGCCGCCGGGCGCACCACCAGACGGCGAAGCAGGTGCGACAGCGCGCCCGCGGAACGGACGCGGGCGATGCCGCGGACGAAGTCCACGTCGATCGGCCGGTCCAGCCCCGCCGGAGCCAGCAGGGTCAGCCGGCACACGCGCTCCGGCCTGAGCCGGGCAACGCGGGCCGCCACCGCGCCACCGAGGGAATGGCCGACCAGCTCGACCGGCTCGTCGCCGAGGCGGTCGAGCGTGGCAGCGGCCACCGCGGCGATGCCGTCGAGGTCGGTCGCCTCGATCGCGGTGCTGCCATGGCCGGGCAGGTCGATCGCCGTCACCGGGCGGCCGGCGCGCATCAGGGCAGCGGCCAGCACCGCCCAGCTCTGCAGGTCCGCCGCCAGCCCGTGCAGCAGCACCGCGCGCGCCCCGGTCGCCTGCAGCGGGGTCCAGTCCCGGCGTGCGACGTGGCCGTCGGGGACCGTGGTGTCATCCGGGGCTGCGGTCGGCGCCTCCTGCCGCATGCGAGACCGCACGTCGTCCGCCTCGATGCGTCCGCGCGGGCCGCTGCCCAGCACCTCGGCCAGCGCGATGTCGTTCCGCCGCGCGATGGTGCGGGCGAGCGGCGTCGCACGCGGCCCGGCTGCGGTGCGACGGTCCGGCGGCGGCCGTTCGAGAGGCGCTGCGGCGGCAGGTGCCGGAACCGCCGCGGCCGCTTCCGGCGCGGGAGCGGCGTCCGGCGGCGGCGCATGTTCCCTGCTTGCGGAGCCTGCAGGGGCGGCGGTCTCGCCCTGGCCGTCCTCGTAGCGGCACAGCACCGCGCCGACGTCGGCGTCCTGTCCGGCCTCGACCACGATCTCGTGCAGCACGCCGTCGGCCAGCGCCGGCATCTCGACCACCGTCTTGTCGCTCTCGATCTCGACCAGGGTCTCGCCGCGCCGGAACGCGTCGCCCGGCTGCTTCAGCCAGGCGGCGACGCGGCCGGTCTCCATGGTCTCGCCGAGGCGCGGCAGGGTGAGCTCGGCGATCACCGGCGCAGCATCCGGCGCACGGTGGAGACGATCAGGGCGGCGGTCGGGATGCTGGCCGATTCGAGGTCCGGCGAGACCGGGATCGGGATGTCCTCGCCGGCGAGCCGGATCACCGGCGTCTGCAGGAAGTCGAAGCATTCCTCGCCGATGCGGGCTGCCAGCTCCGACGCCACGCCGCCGGTGAGCGGCCCCTCGCTCACCACCATCGCACGGCCGGTGCGCGAGGCGGAGGCGGCCACGGTCGCCATGTCGAGCGGGTTCAGCGTGCGCAGGTCGATCAGCTCGACCGAGATGTCCTGCTTCGCCAGCTGCTCGGCGGCGGCAAGCGCCACGTGCACCATGCGGGAATAGGTGACGAGCGTCAGGTCGTCGCCCTGCCGGCGCACCACCGCCTGGCCCCAGGGCACCGGCTCGGCGTCGAAGTCGACCCGGTCCTTTCGGGTGTAGAGCGACTTGTGCTCGATGAACACGACCGGGTCGGGCAGCGTCAGGCTGTGGCGCAGCAGGTGGTAGGCGTCCGCCGCGGTCGCCGGCATGGCGAGGCGCAGGCCGGGCGTGTGCATGATCCAGCCTTCGAGGCTCTGGCTGTGCTGGGCGCCGGCCGAGCGACCGGTCCCCCCTTGCGTGCGCAGCACCATCGGCACGCCGATCTGGCCGCCGAACATGTAGCGGATCTTGGCCGCCTGGTTGGCGAGCTGGTCCATCACCAGGCCGAGGAAGTCGACATACATCAGCTCGGCCACCGGTCGCAGCCCGGTCATCGCCGCCCCCACCGCGACGCCAACGATGGCGGGCTCGCTGATCGGCGTGTCGATCAGCCGGCCGGCGCCGAACTCGGCGATGAGGTCGCGGGTGACGCCGTAGGCGCCGCCATAGGCGCCGACCTCCTCGCCGATCACCACCACGGTGTCGTCGGCGCGCATCGCGTCCTGCAGCGCCTGGCGCAGCGCGTCGCGGTAGGTGATCTCGGTCTCGGGCATCGGGGCGGGGGCTCCGGTCACGCGCCGGCGAGGATGCGGTCGAGGCGGGATTGCAGCGGCTCCGGCTCCGGCTCGCCCGGCCCGAACACGTCGCGGAACATGCTGGCCCCGGCCGGCGCGGCGGCGGCGGCGGTGAAGTCGATGGTCGCGTCCATCTCGCGCGCGATATCGGCGTCGAGCGCGTCGAGTGCTGCGGCGTCGCCCAGGCCCTGCGAGACGAGCGCGTCGCGGGCGCGGGCGATGGGGTCGCGCTTGCGGCCGGTCGCCTCCTCGTCCGCGGTGCGGTACGGGCTCTTGTCCATCCGGCCGTGGCCGAAGAAGCGGAAGCACGACACCGCCATGAAGCCCGGTTTGCCGGCGCGCGCGCCGTCGGCCAGCGCCTGTGCGGTCTGGTGCACCGCCTCCACGTCCTCGCCGTCGACCATGGCGGCGGCCAGGCCGAACGCTTCCGCGCGGCGGTCGAACTCGATCGAGCGGGTGGCACGGTCGATCCGGGTGCCCATGCCGTACTGGTTGTTGATGCACACGAACAGCACCGGCAGGTCCCACAGAGCCGCCATGTTCATGCTCTCGTAGAGCAGGCCCTGCTGCATCGCGCCGTCGCCGAAGAAGGCGACCGAGATCGCGTTGGTGCCCAGCCGCTTGTAGCTGAGGCCGGCACCGACCACGTGCGGGATGCCGCCGCCGACGATGGCGTTGGCGCCGAGATGGCCCAGCGCCATGTCGGCGATGTGCATGGAGCCGCCCTTGCCGCGGCAATAGCCGTCCTCCTTGCCGCCGATCTCGGCCATCATCCGCGACGGGTCCGCGCCGCGCGCCAGGAAGATGCCGTGGCCGCGATGGTGGGTGGTGAAGCTGTCCTCCGGACGCATCGCCGCCGCGACCCCGGCCGCCGCCCCTTCCTCGCCGATCGACAAATGCAGCATGGAGCCGGCAGACAAGCCGCGGGCGTACAGCTCGGCCACGCGCTCCTCGAAGGTGCGGATGCGGCGCATGGTCCGGTAGAACTCGGGCAACCGGGTGTTGGCCAGGACGGGACCGGGCGTGGCGTCGGGTGGGGTCAAGGTGCGGCGGCCTCCCGGAGCGATCGCATGGCGGGGTAGAGCGCCGCGTAGCGGTGGTAGATCTCGTCGTAGCGGCAAACGTTGGCGGCGATCGGCTCGACCCGGCGGCCGGGCCGGACCATGGCGGCGATGCCGTCGTCGATGGTGGGGAAGTGCCCGGCGCCGTGCGCCGCCAGCACCGCGGCACCGAGCGAAGGCGCTTCCGCCACCTCCGGCACCACCACCGGCAGGCCGGCGGTGTCGGCGTGGATCTGCAGCCACAGGGCCGAGCGGGTGGCGCCGCCGCCGGCGGTGATCTCGGCGGCGCCGGAGCCGGCTTCCGCCATGCGATCAACGATGGCGCGGGTGCCGAAGCCGATCGCTTCCAGCACGGCGCGGAACAGGTGGGCGGCGGTGTGGTGCAGCGACAGGCCGGTGATGGCGCCGCGCGACAGCGGGTCGGTGTAGGGGGTGCGGTTGCCCTGGAAATGGTCCAGCACCAGCAGGCCGTCGGCGCCCGGCTGCAGTTGCGCCGCCTCGGCGTTCAGCGCGTCGAGGTCGAGCGCGTCGCCGCCCAGGCGCCGCAGCCAGGCGACGATCGAGCCGGTCGAGGTCTGGCCGCCCTCCAGGATGGTGCGGCCGGGATAGACCGCGTCCCGGTAGGTGCCCCACAGGCCGGGCACGTGCGCCGCCGTCTCGCCCACCGCGAACTGCAGGTGCGACGAGCCGGTGATCAGCGCCAGCTGCCCGGGCCTGGCCACCGCCAGCCCGATCATGCCGATCAGCGCGTCGGCGCCGCCCTGCACCACCAGCACGGTTTGCGGCAGGCCGAGATGCTCGGCGGCGCGTGCCGCCAGCGGTCCGATTGCGGCACCGGGCGGCAGTACCTCGGCCGGCCACTTGTCGCGCAGCTCGGACAGGTCCAGGGCGGCGAGCAGGCTGTCCGGCCAGCCGCCGGCGTCGCTGCGGTAGTGCCAGCGGATGGACGCGTTGTTGAGGCTGGCGGCACGACGTCCGGTCAGGCGCCAGGTGAGGAAGTCCTGGTACTCGCAGATCGTGTGCGCGGCGCGAAAGGTGTCCGGCTCGTGCCGGCGGAGCCACAGCGCCTTGGGGATCATCCATTCGGCCGAGACCGGGCCGTGGCCGGCGCCGTTGACCGCCAGCGCCGGGTCGCCGGTGGCCAGCACCGCGTCGGCCTCCTGCCCGGCCCGCACGTCCATCCAGATGATCGCCGGACGGAGCGGCCGCGCCTGCGCGTCCAGCGCCACCACGGTGCAGCAGGTGGTGGTGGCGCACAGCGCCGCGACCTCGTGCGCGGCGACACCACTTTCCGACACCACCTGCCGGACCGCGCGGCCGAGTGCCGTCCACCAGTCCTCGGGATCCTGCTCGGCCCTGGCGCCGGGCGCGAAGCGGGTCGGGTAGGCCGACGACGCGGAGGCGATCCGGCGGCCGCGAAGGTCGAACAGCGTCGCCCGCAGGCTTTCCGTCCCGCCGTCGATGCCGACCACGTAGGCCATCGTTCCGGACCGCTCCCGCCACGCGCCCTCGTTTGCACCCGATGCTGCACATCTGACGCGCGGGACGACATTTGCTCCGGAGTGGACAATCGCCGCGTCCCGCGACACGTGTCAATCGTTTAATCCTGCGGCGGCTGCGATGACGGGACGGCGATGGCGACCTTGAACCTTGCCCACGAGCCGGACGCCGCGATCCTGGCGCGGGCGGCCTGGTTGTACCACGTGGGCGGGATGACGCAGGAGGAGGTGGCGCGCCGGCTCGGCGTGCATCGCACCCGGGTGGTCCGGCTGCTCGGCGAGGCGCGCGACCGCGGTCTGGTCAGCGTCACCATCAACCACGACTCCGTGCGCGACCTCGACCTGGAAGGGGCGATCTCGCGCGCCCACGGGCTCGATTTCTGCCTGGTCACGCCGGCGATGGGCTTCGAGCCGGGGCCGGCCGAGCCGAGGCTGGCGGCTGCCCAGGAGATGATCGCGCGCCGGGCGGTCGGCAGCGCCGCGGCGAGCGTGCTGCGCGGCAGGCTCGCTTCCGGCGGGCCGGTCACGGTGGGCGTCAGCTGGGGCCGGACCCTGGAGCAGATGACGGTGCACCTGTCAGGGGTGCAGAACGAGCGCGCCCGCTTCGTGTCGCTGATGGGCTCGCTGACACGCAACTCGGCGTCGAACCCGTTCGAGGTGGTGCAGGCGCTGGCGGCGCGGACCGGCGGCGAGGGGCACTTCCTGCCGGTGCCATTCATCGCCGACTCGGTCGCCGACCGCACCGTGCTGATGTCGCAGCGGAGCGTGGCGGAGGCGCTGGCGCTTGCGCGCTCGGCCGACCTGTTCCTGATCAGCGTGGGAGAGCTGCTGGAAACGTCGTTCCTGCGCACCCAGGCGATGCTGTCCGCCGACGAGCTCCGGAGCGTGCGGGCGCAGGGCGCGGTGGCGGATTCGCTCGGCCGGCTGTTCGACCGAGACGGCGCGCAGGTCGAGCACGAGCTGGCGCACCGAACCCTGGCGCTGGAGTTCGAGCAGCTGCAGGGGCGCGAGGTGGTGCTGCTGTCGGGCGGGCTGCAGAAGGTGGAGGCGGTGCGGGCGCTGTTGCGCACCGGCACCGTGCAGGGGCTGGTGATCGACGGCGACAGCGCCCGGGTGCTGGCGGCGACGCTGCCGGGTGATCCCTCTCCATGACGGCTGAAGCGGTGGTGCTAGTCCGACAGGCTGCTGCTCCTGGGACCCGCTGCCCTGGTCGCGGGAGATCTGGCATGAGGGGGTCGGACCGGCTGGGCGACGAGGCGCGGGCAGTGCTCGAGCGGAATCTGCCGAAGCACTGAGCAGGTGCGCCGCGGGTGGACCGCGGTCGTTCCTGGGTCAACCGCCTGAAGGTGCCAGGGGCGTGACGTCGCCAGGATGCGTCCATTCCTTTTCGAGCAGCTGCCGGAGCGCGCCGGTTCGTTCCTTGGCCTCCCGCATTGCTCCTGTCCACAGCGCGGCGAGGCTCGCATCCTCGGCCTTTCGGCTCCTGTCGGCCATCAGGCGGCAAAGCTCCCCGCGCTCGCTCAGCGAGCGCATGGCCGCCTCGAGTGCCCATTCCATGGCTGCGAACTGCGCCGCGACCATCACCTCGGCGGTGTAGACGTGGCCGATATGGCAGCGGAACTGGGTCAGCGTTCCGAGCTCGGTCCTGCGCAGGGCGCCCCCGCAATCCGGACAGGTCACGGCAGCGGGATCGTCGAGCTTGTACTCCGCGGTCATGTCCTCCCTCCCGGTCTTGACCGATCCCAAGGCAGCGATTGGCATCCTGGCATCGGGTGTCCGGCCGGCGACAAGTCCGGCCAGCAGCGGCGGGATGTCCTGCAGCGGCAGGCAGTGGTCCACCGCGACGTGCCGCAACGCGCTGCGTGGCATGCCAGGGTCCACTGCATCGTCCGGGTCCTGGACGATCGTCGTGCCGCCGCGCTGCTTGATCTCGAACAGGCCGGCGGTGCCGTCGTTCAGCCCGCCGGTCAGGATGATGCCGACCACGCCCGGCCCGTAGGCCCGCGCGGCACTACGGAACAATGGATCCACCGCGGGACGGGCCCAGTTCTCGCGCGGCCCCCTGGTCAGGCGGATCATGCCATCCTCGAGCACCATGTGGTGGTCTGGAGGCGCCACGTAGATGTGCCCTCGGCGGATCGCCTCGCCGTTGCCTGGATGCCGGGCCTGCAGCTGCCCCGAATGGTTCAGCAGCGCCGGCAGCTGGCTCTTGTGCGCACCGATGTGCAGCACGACGAACAAGGTGGCATCAAGGTCCGCCGGCAACGCCGCGGTGAGCCTGCCGATGGCATCCACGCCGCCTGCCGAGGCGCCTATCACGATGATTGCAGGCGTGCTGTCCATCTTTCCATAACGCTTGTTTCCGATCGGGTTTCGGCGAGGCGATCGGCCGCACGGTGGGCGATCTCGCGGCTCGGTGCTGTTCTCACCCGGGACGCAAGGATGACCAGTTGCGTCGAAGCACGGACGCAGGCGAAGGCCTTGGCCTTCGCTGCCCGCAATTCCTACAACTTGCGGAGCAACTGCCGGCAATTTTTTCCGACTGGCTCAGGCATGTGACGCGCCTGCTCGTCGCCGAAGCAGTTACAGGTGCAGCCGGAAGCTTCGATGCCATCCGGCGACCTACGTCCCGCCCATGCGGTGCTTCTTGTGCGTGCAGCCGGCAGGACATCGAGCCGCGATCCGGGTCGAGCCGAAGTGCCAGGATCGGGGAATGCAGAAGCGGGCCTGGTTGAAGTCGGGATCGTTGCGACGGCTTCTAGCCTCGGCTGCCGAACGACGCTGGCGGCACCATCCCTGCCGCGGGATAGGCAGGCAGCGGCGGCGGCGCCTTCGGCCGCACCGGCGGCAGGCGCCGCATCCTGTCGAGCGCCACCTTCACCGCAGCGTCCAGCTGCCGATCCTGACCGGTGACACCCTCGTCGGGTCGGTCGTCCACGGCGACGTCCGGCGACACGCCGGCGTTCTCGATGATCCAGTGGCCGTCCGGGTCGGCCAGCGCGTCCTTGGGGATGGTGATGGCGGTGCCGTCCATCAGGGTCCACGGGCCGTTGATGCCCTGCACGCCGCCCCAGCTCCGCGTGCCGACCAGCGGGCCGAGACGATAGCGCCGGAAGTAGTACGGGAACTGGTCGCCGTCGGAGCCGGAGCCCCAGTTCAGCAGGGTCACCATCGCCCGCGGGGGCACCGCGACCGGCAGCGGCGAGACGGCTCCTTCCCGGTTGACGAACCCGCCGGCCAGGGAGCGACGGAGCACGTCGAGCACCGCCTGGCTGGTGAAGCCGCCGCGGTTCCAGCGCACGTCGAAGATCATCCCCTGCCTGTCCGCCTGCGGGTAGAACTGGCGCACGAACTTGCCCCAGCCGCTGCCGACGAAGTCGGTCAGCGCGACGTAGCCGATCCGGCCGCCCGATAGCCGGTCGACGCGGTAGCGGTTGCGCACGGTCCGGTCGAAGCTCCGGAGCGCCTGCTCGTCGGCGATCGGCGTCACCTGCAGGTTGCGCCGCGGCCCGTTGGCCGTGGCCGACACCGTGAGCGTGACGCGGCTTCCGACACCGACCAGCAGTGCGTCCGGATCGGCTGGCGCCACCAGCTCGTGGCCGTCGATCGCCAGCAGGAAATCGCCGTCATGCAGGTTCAGGCCGGGCGCGGTCAGGGGGCTCGCGAAGCCGGCACGGGTGTTGTCGCCCAGGAGGATGTGCGCCAGCCGGTAGCGGTTCGAGGCCGGGTCCAGCGCGTAGTCGACGCCGAGCCGGGCGGTGACGACCGGCGTGCGGGTGTCAAGCCGCGCCCCGTGGCGCAGGAAGGTGTGCGAGCTTCCGAGCTCGCCCTGCATCTGCCCCAGCAGGTACAGGACGTCGTCCTCGGAGCCGAGGCGGGGCAGCAGGGCCGCATAGGCGTCGTGCACCGCCTGCCAGTCGTCGCCGTTCATCGCCCGGCTGAAGAACACGTCGCGGTCGAGCCGCCACGCGTTCTCGAACATCTCGGTCCATTCCTGGTGCGGATCGACGGGGGCGCGCAGGCCAGACAGGTCGAGCGTCATGTCGCCGGCGGTCCCCGGAGCGGTGGACGCCACGTGCCAGGCGCCGTCGCGCCGGAACGCGACCGATCCGCCGCCTGCGGACAGGCTGTGGCTGTCAAGGCCGGCGGCCAGCGTGCGGTCGGTTCCGGTGTCGAGGTCGAGCACATGCAGCGCCGCCTGCTGCCCGGGCAGGTCGCCGTCGATGAGCTGCGGCGGCCTGGTTTCGTAGAACACGCGGCGGCCCCTGACCTCCAGGCTGGCGATGACGGCGGGCGTGACCGGCAGCGCCACCGCGCGGTCCATCAGCCCGCGGAGGTCGACGTGGAACGCCGGCGCGCCCGGAACGAACGAGGCGTCGCGCGACAACGGCGACGGGTCGCCGGGATCCAGGGTGGCGGCGAAGATCCCGTCCGAGTTGAGGGTGGCGACGATGGTCTCCTCGTCGCGATCGGACACCAGCGGCAGCTCGTTGCGCTGCGAGACGAAGAACAGCACCCGTCCGTCGGCGGAGAACTGCGGCATCCGGTCGCTGTCCATCGGCCCGCTGACGATCACGTCGCGGCCGGTGGACAGCTCGTGGAGGTGGATGGCGCGCTGCCGGTTGGCGCGCATCGTGCTGTAGGCGAGCCAGCGCCCGTCCGGCGAGAAGGCGGCGTCGCGAATCTCGGCGTATGGGTCGCTGGCGATCCGGTCCGGCTCGCCGCCGGCGACGGGAAGGAGCCACAGCCCGTGGTTGGCGTCCGCCACCGCGAGCCGGCTCCCATCCGGGGACCAGGCCGGCGTGTAGAAGTAGCCGGACCGGAACCGGGTCAGCATGTGCTCGGTCCCGGCCGGCATGGTCCTGGTCGCGAGCTGCTGTCCGCCGGCGGTGTCGGTCTCGTAGGCGATGGCCTGGCCGTCCGGCGACCAGGATGGATGATCCTCGTCCGCGCCGGGGGTGCCGGTCAGGTTGCGTGCGGCTACGGCGGCGGGGATGTCGAACAGGTCGCCGCGTGCGGACACGAGCAGGTCGCCGCCATTCGGCGACAGCGCGTAGTCGAGGCCGCCGGTGGCATCGGCGACGCGCGTGGTGGCGCCGACTGACGCTGTCCGCGGCGCGGTGCGGGTTCCGTCGTCCGGGACCTCCACCGTGATCTCCCGGAGGGTGCGGGACGGCAGGTCGAGCGCATACAGCCGGCCGCCCTGCGCGAAGGCGATCGTGTGGCCGCCCAGCGACGGCTCGTCGACGTCGAGATCGGTGAACCGGGTCACCTCCCTGACGGTCCTTCCCTGGAGGTCACAGGCCCAAATGTTGGCGCGGAACCCAGGACCGCGGTCGGACAGGAAGTAGATCGTGCGGCCGAACCACATCGGTGCGGTGTCGGTGCCTCGCCAATTGGTGATCCGGTCGAGGCGCCTGGTGCGGAAATCATAGGTGTAGACGTGCTGCGCCTGGCCGCCGACGTAGCGCTTGGGCAGCGCGTCGTTGCGGTAGATGCGGTTGAAGGCGATCGCGCCGCCGCCCGGCGCGAACGACAGCAGCCCGGAGTGGTCGAGCGGCAGCGGCTGCCGCAGGCCGCCCGCAAGCGGGACAGAAAAGGCGCGGACGATCTTGGGCGACGGGGACGAGCGGGACGACAGGAACACGATCCGTCGCGAGTCCGGCGTCCAGGTGACCACCCGGTTGTCGCTGCCGCTGGGCGAGGCGTCGAAGGTCAGGCGCCTGGGCGTGCCGCCGGAGGCGGGCAGGACATACACGTCGTAGGTCCCGGCGCGGCGGGCGGTGAAGGCGATCCAGCGCCCGTCCGGCGAGAAGCGCGGGAACAGCACGGCGCCCGGATCTCGGGTGAGGCGGCTGGCGGCACCGCCGCGGAGGGGCACGGTCCAGAGGTCGCCGCGCGCGACAAAGGCGATCGCGGTGGCCGACGCGTTCGGGTAGCGCATCAGCGGCGCGACGGCAGCCCGGGCCGCCGGTGCGGCCGCGACCAGCAGGCCGATCGCGGACCACCTGGCGAGGCGCCTGCCGAGCTGCCTGGCGCCCGCCATCGTCGTGTCCGGGAACCGCGTCATCCGGTCGGCTTCGGCGGCCTGCATGTCGGCCGCTCAGAGGGCGACGAACATCCAGGCTAGGGCGGAAAACGGCACGAGGGCCAGCACGGCGCGGCCGGCGCAGTCGGCGGCGGCCTGGGCCTGCCGGGACGAGGCGATCCGGTGCAGCTTGCGGTGCAGCGCCGACATCCCGGCCGGACGGCCGAACAGCGCGCTGTCGCTCTGGAACATGGCGTAGCCGGCGTCGAAGCTGAGGGTGGTCATGGCGTGGTCTCCTTGGCGTGGACCATCGTGGTCCATGCCGAGGACATTGCAGCAGGCGTGCCAGAGGAGAGCCTACGGCCAACTCGTTGTAATCGGTTGGTTTCTTGTGGCGTGCCCAACGCTGGTGCGGAAGCCTGTTGTGCTTCTTCCTGACAGTTGGCGTGTTCTGCCAAGACTTGGTCAATGCGGCGGTTTCGCTAGACTTCTTGTTGCGCGCCCTCTGCCAGACGGAGCAGGCGCAGGAAGTTCCCGCCCCAGAACGCCGCGATTTCGGCCCGGCCGTAGCCGCGGCGATGCAGCTCCGCCGTCACCGCCGGGCTGTCCGCAGCACTGCTCCAGCCCTTGACGGCGCCGCCGCCGTCGAAGTCGGAGCTGATGCCGACTTGCGCCGTGCCGATGCGGCGCACCACGTAGTCGATGTGGTCAACCAGGTCGGACACGCCGGCCTCCGCGCCGCCGGCGCCCAGCCCGCGCGGCCGCAGGAAGCCCGGCATGGCGGTGATCTGGATCAGGCCGCCGGTGTCGCGCAGCGCGTCGAGCTGGACGTCGTCCAGGTTGCGCCGGTGGTCGCACAGGGCGCGGACGCAGCTATGGGTCGCCACCACCGGCGTGGCGGACTGTGCGAGCGCCTGCAGCATGGAGTCGCGCGACAGGTGCGACACGTCGACCAGCAGGCCGTGGCGGTTCATCTCGGCGACCGCCTCGCGTCCGAGCGGGCTCAGGCCGCCATGGCGCGTTTCCCGGTCGCCTAGGTCGCGGCGCGGGATGGCGCTGTCGGCGATGGCGTTGTGGCCGTTATGGGTCAGGGTGACGTAGCGGGCACCCTTGGCGCGGACCGCGGCGACCAGCGACAGGTCCTCGCCGAACGCGTAGGCGTTCTCGACCGCCGGCACGATCGCGGTCGCTCCGTCCCGCTTCGCCTGCTCGATCTCGTCGGCGGTGGTGCAGAGCCTGGCGCGGATGCCGTTCCGCTCCGTCCCCATCTCCCGGATCCGGTCCAGCATGGCGAACACGCGGGTGGCCGCCGCGGCGTGGCCGGCGGCGTCGGTCGGGCCTTGCGGGATGTAGGCGGCGAAGCAGCCGGCCGACACGCCGCCGGCGCGCATCTTGGGCAGGTCAACGCGCCGGGTGGTGCTGTCCGTGAACGGGTCGTCGCCGCCGGGCCACGGGATGTCGATGTGGCTGTCGAGGGTCAGGAGGGAGGCGTGGAGGTCGAGGGCGTCGCTCATCGCGCCACGCAACGCCGACGCCGCCACATTTGCAAGCGGCCTTGCCAGGCGGGGCCGGTTGCGCGATCCGGTCCGGGATGCGCATCGCCACCTGGAACATCAACTCGCTGCGGCTTCGTCTTTCCCTGCTGGAACGGCTGGTGTCGGAGCTGTCGCCGGACGTGATCTGCCTGCAGGAGACCAAGGTCCCGGACGAGCTGTTCCCGGAGGAGGTCCCTGCCCGGCTCGGCTACCCGTTCCACCTGCGCCGGGGCATGAAGGGCTACAACGGCGTCGCCATCCTGTCCCGCGTGCCGATGCGACGCGACGACACAGCGCCCGACTGGTGCCTGAAGGACGACCGGCGGCACGTGGCGGCGGTGCTGGACACGCCGGGCGGGCCGGTCACGCTGCACGACTTCTACGTTCCCGCTGGCGGCGACGTGCCGGACCCGGCGCTGAACCCGAAATACGCGCACAAGCTTTCCTTCGTGGAGGAGGCGACGCGCTACTTCGCCGCGCATCCGGCGCACCGGCGCTGCGTCCTGGTCGGCGACCTCAACATCGCGCCGGGGGAGCACGACGTGTGGAGCCACCGCCAGCTGCGCGACGTGGTCAGCCACACCGAGCCGGAGATCGTGCGGATGCAGGCCTGGATGGAGACCGGCTTCGTCGACGCCATGCGGCACGTCGTGCCGCCGACGGAGAAGCTCTACAGCTGGTGGTCGTATCGCAACCGCGATTGGCGCGTCTCGAACCGGGGCCGACGGCTGGACCACGTCTGGGTCACGCCGGACCTCCTGCCGTCCCTGCGCGGCCTGATCGTCCATGTCGCGGCGCGGGATTGGCCGCTTCCGTCGGACCACGTTCCGGTGGCGGTGGACCTGGCGCTCTGATGCCGGACGCCGCCGCGGTCAGGCGATGCCGCCGGCCGGGTCGAGGCGGTAGCCGCCGCCCTCGGTGACGAGCAGGCAGGCATTGGTGGGGTCGGGCTCGATCTTCTGCCGCAGCCGGTAGATGTGGGTTTCCAGCGTGTGGGTGGTGACGGCGGCGTTGTAGCCCCACACCTCGTTCAGCAGCACCTGGCGGGCCACCGGGCGGGTGCCGGCGCGATACAGGAACTTCAGGATCGCCGCCTCCTTCTCGGTCAGGCGGATGCGCCGGTTGCGGGTCGGCTCCTGCAGCAGCTTGGCGGACGGACGGAACACGTAGGGGCCGATGGTGAAGACGGCGTCCTCGCTGTTCTCGAAGATGCGCATCTGGGCGCGCAGCCGCGCCAGCAGCTCGGCGATGCGGAAGGGCTTGGCGACGTAGTCGTTGGCGCCGGCATCCAGGCCGCGCACCACGTCGGCCTCGTCGTCGGAGCCGGTCAGCATGATGATCGGCATGCGCCGGCCCTGGCGGCGCTGCTCGGCGCAGAAGTCGCGGCCGTCGCCGTCCGGCAGCGACACGTCGAGGATCAGGGCGTCGTAACGCACCGACGGCTCGGCCATCATCCGCGTCGCCTCGGCGATCGACTCCGCCTGTTCGACGGTGAACTCTCCTTCAAGCTGGAGCTGCTCGACCAGCGCCTTACGCAGCGCATGGTCGTCGTCCACGATCAGAATGGGACGTTCACCCGCCATAGAAACGCTCTCCTGAGCGGCAGCGCGCAGAACCACCGGGCTGCCGGAACCATGCGACGAGGCGTATCCTGTCCAGCCGGTGGAACGGCCGAGGCAACGCGTCGAATTCACAACGCGGTGACAATGACCGTGTAGGCATGGCGGCGGCACCAGTCGGACACACTTTCTCGTGAGCGTCGCGGCGGGCGGTTCCGCCGCAGGTCGGAGGGACGGCGAGGTGAGCGAAGCCCGTGTCGAGGCCACCGGATCGGGAATGGCGATGCTGCGCCTGGGGGCGCTGCTCCTGCCGGCGGTGCTAGGCGCCGGCGGCATCCGGGCCGACAAGCGGGAAGGCGACGGCGCCACGCCGGCGGGCCTGCTGCGCCTGCGACGCGTGCTGTATCGCGCCGACCGCGGGCCCGCCCCCGCCTGCGCGGTGCCGCGCGAGGCGCTGGCGCCGGATGACGGCTGGTGCGACGACCCCGCTCATCCCGACTACAACACGGCCGTCCGGCTGCCGCACCCGGCGCGGCACGAGCAACTGTGGCGCGAGGACGGGCTCTACGACCTCCTCGGCGTGCTGGGCTGGAACGACGACCCGGTGGTGCGCGGCCGGGGCTCGGCGATCTTCCTGCACGTCGCGCGTCCGGACGGGCGGCCGACCGAGGGATGCATCGCGCTGGCGCCGGACGCGCTCCGGCTGGTGCTGGCGGAAGGCCTGACCGCGATCAGGACCGGTCCCTGACCGCGGCCGGCGGAACCGCGATCACGGTATGGTTGGGTTGATCCCGTAGGACTCCGCCAGGGCGTTCGAGTCGTTGATGTAGGGGCTCATCTGGTGGTACTCGGCCTCCAGGGACGAGAACTCGTTCTGCAACGCGGTCACCTCGGCGGCCGGGATCTGCACCGCGCCGCTGGTCACCTCGGGATAGGAATAGCCGCTGATCGCGGTGCTGAATGGGGCGAGGTCGCTGACCCCCTGCTGGGTGCCGAGGTCGATCACCACGCCGTAATGGTCCATGTGCGGGTTGGCGACCACGGCGCTGGCAACCTCGGTGGAGTCGGTGCCGTATTCCGCGAGCGGATCGCCCTTCTCGACGAAGTTGACGAAGTTGCTGCCCAGCCTGGCGGCGGCGTTGTAGCCGGGCAGGCCGCTGGAACCGAACACCAGGCCGGGCAGCCCGGTCAGGGACGCGACATAGGAGGCCTGCATGCCGCCGAGCGAGAACCCGGTCAGGTAGATGCGCTTGGCCGAGTAGCCCTGCGACACGGCCACGGTTTGCACCGTCTTCTCGAAGGCCAGCGCGTCGGCGTAGCCGGGCAGCGTGCTGGGGTCGTAGCCGGACAGGGTCGCCAGGGCCAGGTTCTCCTGGGCCTGCGTGATGTCCCAGCGGAAGGCGATGATCACGTTGCCGACCCCGTCGAGATAGGCATAGGCGGTGGTGCCGTTGTTGGTCGAGATCGAGACCGGGTTGCCGGACGCGTCGAGCAGCGAGCTGAGCCCGTAATAGGGCGCGTAGTAGGCGTCCACGCTGGCCAGCGTCGCCGCCTCGAACGACTGCATGCTTGGCGCGTCGGGCGGGATGACCAGGTTGCCGATCCCCAGCCCCGCGGGGGCGACGGCCGCGGCCGCGTGGTGCGCCGGGCCCATGGCCAGCACCAGGCAACACGAACCGGCGAGGACGGCGCGCAACGACCCCCTGCCGTGACGAGCCGCACCGCATGTCTGGAATCTCTTCACTGTCGGCGACCATCTTTCTGTTTCGGTAGTGCGGCACCGTGACAGAAAATCGTCCCCGTTGCGAACTATTTCTCGAAATCTATACCAGCCTCGCCAGCCGAGGCGGCCGCTCGCCCCGTGCGTGCCAGCGCCGCGGCGAAGAACCCGTCCGTGCCGTGCTGGCGCGGCGTCAAACGAAGCACCCCCGACCCCGCCTGCAGCGCCTGCGCCGCGACCGGCGGATCGAGCGCGTCCGGCGCCCGGAGGTCGAGCAGGGCGAAGTCGGGATGGCGCAGGAGGAAGTTGTCCACCTGCGACGCGTTCTCCTCGCGCAGCACCGAGCAGGTGGCGTAGACCAGCCGGCCGCCCGGACGCACCAGCGCCGACGCCCGGTCCAGGATCGCCGACTGCTTGGCGAGGAGCTCGTCCAGGTCCCCGCGCGTCAGGCGCAGCCGGGCGTCCGGGTTGCGCCGCCAGGTGCCGGTGCCGGTGCAGGGCGCGTCGACCAGGACCCGGTCGAAGCTCCCCCGCCGCCGCTTGGCCCACTTGTCGCCCTCGACCAGCAGGTGCCGCTCGACGTTGTGCACCCCGGCCCGGCGCAGGCGGCGCACCGCCCCGTCCAGGCGCGGCTCCGACACGTCGCAGGCCACCACGTGGCCGCGGTTGTCCATGCACATCGCCAGGCCCAGCGTCTTGCCGCCAGCACCGGCGCAATAGTCCAGCACCCGCATCTCCGGACCGGCACCCACCGCCTGCACCACCAGCTGGCTGCCCTCGTCCTGGATCTCGACCAGGCCGGCGGCGAACGCCCTGGTGCTGGTCACAGGCAGGCGCCCGGACACGCGCAGGCCCCAGGGCGACAGCGGCATGGGCTCGGTGGCGATGTTCTCCTCCGCCAGCGCCGCCGCCGCCGCCTCCCGGGTTGTGCGCAGGAGGTTGACGCGCAGGTCGAGCGTGGCCGGGGCGGTCAGGGCGGCGATCTCGGCCCGCAGCGCCTCGCCGAACTCGGCCTGGAGCAGCGGCAGCAGCCAGTCCGGCACCTCCAGTGACACCGCGTCCGGCATCTCCGGATGGTCGAGCGTGTGGCCTTCCAGGGCGCGCAGCACACGCAGCTCGAACGGTTCCAGCACGTCGGGCGCGTAGCGGCCCCCGGAGAACGCGCGCTGCAGGCTTTCCA
The DNA here is from genome assembly GCA_964245705.1 of uncultured Acetobacteraceae bacterium. Taxonomy (GTDB): domain Bacteria; phylum Pseudomonadota; class Alphaproteobacteria; order Acetobacterales; family Acetobacteraceae; genus Lichenicola. The sequence goes on along the minus strand of CAXTOD010000023.1, from coordinate 371 downwards.
CCGGCCGGCCGGCCAGCACCGACAACGCCGCCACCAGCAGGCGCGGCTGCGCGCTCCCGCCGGCGCGCTGCAACCACCATTGGAGGCGGCGCCAAGCGCGCAGCACCGACCATGCCTCGGCCGACACCGCGCGGCGGTCGCCGCCGCCGATGTAGCGGCGCTCGCGAAAGAAGGCGTTGGCCACCGCGTCGGCAGGACGCCTGGGTGCCGCCTCCATCGCGAACAGCAGGTCGATGGCGGCGGCGTGGCGGGCGTTGGGGGTCATGGACGGTTCCAGGTTGAGGCCAGGGCGCTGCCCTGGACCCGCCAAGGGCGGAGCCCTTGGGACCCGATCGCTTGGTGTGGGGGTGGGGGGCCAGTCCTGGCGGTAG
>CAXTOD010000022.1:0-17903 GCA_964245705.1 uncultured Acetobacteraceae bacterium | reverse complement strand
GTGTAGGCCCGGCTCTCGACAGGTCGAGCAGGAACGACCCGTTACGACGGCTTCATTGCCTGGATGTCGGACACCAGGACCGCCTGGTCGGCCAGCGACGCAGCAGCCACCAGGGCGTCCACAAGGGCCCGGCATTCGGCTTCTCCCGTTGCCAGCAGCTCACGGAACGACCGGACTCGGGACATGGACCAAAGCATCACCGCCACCATCCGCGCCGGGCAGCCGTTGATGAGCCTCTTTCCCCTGGGATGAACGGGATGGCCTAGCTTCTCGATGAGCATGAAGCCGGCATGGATGCCGCGCGCCAGCACGACCGCTTCTCCCCACGACGCGCCGCCTCCGCGCCGCTCGCCCGCCACGGACACGCTTTCGAACGCAACGCAAAGGGGAACGTGGCAGCGAAGCCAGGAGGGCATGTCGCGCTCGAGGGCGGCAGGCAGGCCGGCGGCGTTGAACACGTCGACCCAGCGTTGCCGGCTCATGATGGTCTTCTGACCGGCAGCGCCGATGGTGGCCTTGAGCCTGCCGTCCCCGTTCAGCGTGGCCTGGACGAACGGCATGCCGAAGCAACAGCGCGCGATGCCGACCGCCTCCTGCAGCTGCTCCGGACCGAAGGTGTTGAACATGAACTGGATGCATCCGGCCGCGCTGCGTTGCAGGCCCGGAAGGACCGCATCGGCCTGATGCGCCAGGAGCGTGACGATCACGAGGTCGTAAGGGACCTGCTCGTCGAGCCTGTCGGTCACGCCGACGCTTGCCCGCTCGCCCCCGACCTTGACGATGGCCCCGTCGCGTTGGAGCTGCCCCAGCCGGACGGAGTCGGGCCGGGCAACGACCGTGACGTCGTGGCCGGCCTGGGACAGCTGGAAGGCGAACGTGCTGCCGATCTTCCCGGCGCCGAGGACGGCAATGCGAAGAGGCGAAGGCGAGGGTGCGGGCATGGCCGCGTATAGCAGCAGGCGCCACGTTGCGGATGGATTTACGGACGCCCGTGTCCGCTTTTCCTCCAGGCGGATGACCGCTTTCCGTCCGACCGCTCTTCCGGCACGATGCCGGACAAGCCGAAGTAGTGGTGCCGGCGGCGGGCAGGGACGGAGGTGCAACGGTTACAATAAGTCAAGGTTCGTCAAGTAATCGCTGCGCCAGAACCAGCCCTTGTGTGACCACGCGTTTCCTGCTTCTTGACCGATCAGGGAGTGCTGGCCCGTCATGAAAGTCGTCGCCAAAGGGCGCGGCTGGCAGGATCCGCCGGGATCGACTATTCATCTCGGTATCGTAATGCTGAACCCGTCGCCGCCGGAGCCGTGCCACGCCTGACCAGCCGCTCGAAGCCCACCCGCTGACGCGCGGCAGACCGACCAGGACGGCAGGCCGCTCGCGTCGCCTGTGGTGGGTGCTGGCCGGCCTCGTGCTGGTGGCGTTGGCGTTCGGGGGCTGGCGGCTGCTGGGGCAGCGTCATGCCGCCAGGCCGGCCGGGCGCGCGGCCGGCGGTCCGCCGCAATCGGTGTCGGTGACGACGATCGGGACCGGCGACATCCACGTCACCCTCACCGGTCTCGGCACCGTGACGCCGCTCGACACCGTCACCGTGAGGACCCAGATCAACGGCCAGCTGCAGTCGCTCGGCTTCACCGAGGGTCAGCTGGTGCACAGGAACCAGTTCCTGGCGCAGATCGACCCGCGTCCCTACCTGGTGGCGCTGGAGCAGGCGCAGGGCACCCTGGCGCACGACCAGGGCCTGCTCGCCCAGGCGCAGGCCGACAGCGCCCGCTACCAGCTGCTGAGCCGGCAGAACAGCATCGCGCAGCAGCAGGCCCAGGACGAGCTGTTCCTGATCAAGCAGTACCAGGGCACCGTCATCACCGACCAGGCGGCGATCGACAGCGCCCGGCTGAACCTCACCTACTGCCACATCGTCTCGCCGGTGGAGGGGCGGGTGGGCATCCGGCTGGTCGATCCCGGCAATTACGTGCAGACCAGCGACACCACGGGCCTGTTCGTGGTGACCCAGCTGCAGCCGATCTCGGTGCTGTTCACCCTGCCCGAGGACGACGTCGACGCGGTGCAGCAGCAGATGCAGGGCCGCACGCTGCCCGTCACGGCCTACGACCGCGCGGACGCGAAGGTGATCGCCACCGGCACGCTCGCCACCACCGACAACCAGATCGACAACACCACCGGCACCGTCGAGCTGCGGGCCATCTTCCCCAACACCGACAATGCCCTGTTCCCGCAGCAGTTCGTCAACGCCCACCTGCTGCTGAAGACCCTGGCCGGGGTGGTGGTGGCGCCGCAGGCGGCGGTGCAGCATGGCGCGCCCGGCGACTTCGTCTACCTCGCCAGGCCGAACAACACGGTGTCGGTGCAGGTGGTCAGGACCGGCCCGGCCGAGGGCGACCGGGTGCAGGTCACGCAGGGGCTCAAGCCCGGCGACAAGGTGGCGACCGACGGGCTGGACCGGCTGCGCGACGGCAGCCGCATCGTGGTCGCCGGCGCCCAGAAGAAGGGCGCCGCCAGGCCCGCCGCGGGTCCCTGAGCCGTCCATGAGCCCCTCGCGCCTGTTCATCCTGCGCCCGGTGGCGACCACGCTGCTGATGGCGGCGATCCTGCTGGTCGGCATCATCGCCTACGGCTTCCTGCCGATCTCGGCGCTGCCGGAGGTCGACTACCCGACCATCCAGGTGCAGACCTTCCTGCCCGGCGCCAGCCCCGAGGTGATGACCACCTCCGTCACCGCGCCGCTGGAGCGTCAGTTCGGCGAGATGCCGGGCCTGGGCCAGATGTCGTCCATCTCGTCCGGCGGCGCCTCGGTCATCACCCTGCAGTTCACGCTCAGCCTCAGCCTGGACGTGGCCGAGCAGGAGGTGCAGGCGGCGATCAACGCGGCCACCAGCCTGCTGCCCTCCGACCTGCCGGCGCCGCCGATCTACAACAAGGTCAACCCCGCCGACACCCCGGTGCTGACCCTGGCGCTGACCAGCCGCACCCTCAGCCTGACCCAGGTGGAGGACTTGGCCGACGTGCGCCTGGCGCAGAAGATCAGCCAGCAGCCGGGCGTGGGCCTGGTGTCGATCAGCGGCGGCAACCGGCCGGCGGTGCGGGTGGTGATGAACCCGCGCGCCTTGTCGTCGTACGGGCTGGCGATCGACGACATCCGCACCATCATCGGCAACCAGAACACCGACACGCCCAAGGGCAGCTTCGACGGCCCGGCGCAAAGCAGCACCATCAACGACAACGACCAGATCACCGACGCCGACGGCTACCGCCAGCTGATCGTCGCCTACAAGAACGGCCACGCGGTGCGCCTCGACGACGTCGCCACAATCGTCGACGGCGCCGAGAACAACCAGCTCGCCGCCTGGTCCGGCCGCACCCCGGCGGTGATCCTGAACATCCAGCGCCAGCCCGGCTCCAACGTGATCGCCGTGGTGCGCAACATCCTGCGCAAGCTCCCGCAGATGCGCGCGACGCTGCCGCCTTCGGTCGACGTGGCCGTGCTCAGCAACCAGACCACGCCGATCCAGGCCTCGGTGAACGACGTCGAGTTCGAGCTGGGCCTCGCGGTCGTGCTCGTGGTGCTCGTGATCTTCCTGTTCCTGCGCACGCTTCCGGCGACGCTGATCCCGTCGCTGTCTGTGCCGCTGTCGCTGGTCGGCACGCTGGGAGCGATGTACCTGCTCGGCTTCTCGCTCGACAACCTGTCGCTGATGGCGCTGACCATCTCCACCGGCTTCGTGGTCGACGACGCCATCGTCATGATCGAGAACATCGCCCGCCACGTCGAGGACGGCGAGGCGCCTCTGGAAGCCGCCCTGAACGGCTCGGAGGAGATCGGCTTCACCATCATCTCGCTGACGGTCTCCCTGATCGCGGTGCTGATCCCGCTGCTGTTCATGGGCGACGTGGTCGGGCGGCTGTTCCGCGAGTTCGCGGTGACGCTCGCGGTCACCATCGTCATCTCCGCGGTCGTCTCGCTGACCCTGGTGCCGATGATGTGCGCGCTGCTGGTGCGCCACCGCCCGGCGGACAAGCGGTACCGCATCGACCTCGCCGCCGAGCGCGGCTTCGACCGCATCGTTGCCGGCTACGGCCGCGCGCTCGCCGTCGTGCTCGACCACCAGGCGCTGACCCTGCTGGTCGCACTCCTCACCCTGCTCGCCACGATCGCGATGTACGGCGTGATCCCCAAGGGCTTCTTCCCCGTCCAGGACACCGGCGCGATCCAGGGCATCTCCGAAGCCGCGCAAGACACCTCGTTCGGCGCCATGGCGGGACGGCAGCAGGTGATGGCGGACGCGATCCTGCAGGACCCGGCGGTGCAGGGCCTGTCCTCGTTCATCGGCGTCGACGGCACCAACACCACGTTGAACAGCGGCCGGTTCCTGATCACCCTGAAGCCGCGCGGCCAGCGCCCCTCCGCCACCGCGGTCATCGCGCGCCTGGACGACCGCCTGCGCCGTGTGCCCGGCATCACCCTGTCGATGCAGCCGGTGCAGAACCTGACCATCGACTCCACCGTGGGCCGGGCGCAGTACCACTTCTTCCTGGAGAACCCATCCGGCGGCCTGTTCACGCAATGGGTGCCGAGGCTGACCGGACGGCTGGCGCAGATGCCGGGCTTCACCGCGGTCACCAGCGACATGAACACCAACGGCCGCGCCCTGGACCTCGTCATCGACCGGCCGACCGCCGCACGGTTCGGCATCACGCCCGCCAGCGTCGACAACGCGCTGTACGACGCGTTCGGCCAGCGCATCGCCTCCACGCTCTACACCCAGTCCAACCAGTACCGGGTGATCCTGCAGGCCGACACCGGCCAGGCGCGCTCGCTGCAACAGGCGTTGGAGGGGATCTACCTGCCCTCCGCCTCCGCCAGCACCGCGGCGACCAACGCCACCCCCACCACCGGCGCGCTGGGCCAGGTGCCGCTTTCGGCCATGGTGCACGTCGCGGTGCGCAGCGACCCGCTCCAGGTCGAGCACCTCGGACAGTTCCCGTCGGTGTCGATCTCGTTCAACCTCACCCCCGGCACCTCGCTGGACAAGGCGGTGGCGGCGATCGGCACCGCGGAACGCGACATCGCGCTGCCCGACAGCTTCACCACCGCGTTCCAGGGCTCGCTGTCCGCGTTCCAGGCCTCCCTGTCCAACGAGCTGCTGCTGATCGCCGCCGCCATGGTCGCCGTCTACATCGTGCTCGGCGTGCTCTACGAGAGCTTCGTCCACCCGCTGACGATCCTTTCGACGCTGCCTTCTGCCGGGGTCGGCGCGCTGGTGGCGCTGTATCTCACCGGCCACCAGCTCGACATCATCGCGGTGATCGGCATCATCCTGCTGATCGGCATCGTCAAGAAGAACGCGATCATGATGATCGACTTCGCCCTGGCGGCCGAGCGCACCGAGAACAAGTCGCCGCGCGAGGCGATCTTCCAGGCCTGCCTGCTCCGCTTCCGCCCGATCCTGATGACCACGCTCGCCGCCATCCTCGGCGCCGTCCCCCTGATGCTGGGCAGCGGCTCCGGCTCGGAGCTGCGCCAGCCGCTCGGCATCGCCATCGTCGGCGGCCTGCTGGTGAGCCAGGTGCTGACCCTGTTCACCACCCCGGTGATCTACCTCGCCTTCGACCGGGTCGCCGTGCGCCTGACCGGAAGCGGCGCCAACCGCGAGGCCGGCGACGCGGCTCCTGCCAAAGGATAGGGGGCGAATGAACATCTCCGCCCCGTTCATCGCCCGCCCGATCGCCACCACCCTGCTGACGCTCGCGATCCTGTTCGCCGGCGTGCTCGGCTTCTTCCAGCTCCCCGTCGCCTCGCTGCCCGAGGTCGACTTCCCCACCATCTCGGTGCAGGCGCAGCTCCCCGGCGCCGACCCGGAAACCGTGGCCACCAGCCTCGCCGGCCCTCTGGAACGCCACCTGGGCCAGATCGCCGACCTCACCGAGATGACCTCGACCAGCCAGGTCGGGCAGACCCGGATCAACCTGCAGTTCGGCCTGGACCGCAACATCGACGGCGCCGCCCGCGACGTGGAGGCGGCGATCAACGCCGCCCGCGCCGACCTGCCGACCAACCTCCTGAGCAACCCGGTCTACCGCAAGGTCAACCCCGCCGACGCCCCTGTGCTGATCGTGTCGCTCACCTCCGCCACGCTGACCCGCGGCCAGATCTACGACGCCGCCAGCACGGTGCTGCAGCAGCAGTTGTCCCAGCTCTCCGGCGTCGGCCAGGTGATCATCAGCGGCGCCGCCCTGCCTGCCGTGCGTGTCGAGCTCGACCCGTACGCGCTGTTCAAGTACGGCATCGGCCTGGAGGACGTGCGCGCCGCCCTGGCGTCGGCCAATGCCGACACGCCCAAGGGCGTGCTGGACCTCGGCCGGCAGCGGCTGCAGATCTACACCAACGACCAGGCCAGCCACGCCGATGACTACCGCCCCCTGGTGATCGCCTACCGCAACGGCCACGCCGTGCACCTCACCGACATCGCCACCGTCGACGACAGCGTGCAGGACCTGCGCAACCTCGGCCTCGCCAACGGCAAGCCCGCGGTGCTGGTGATCGTGTTCAAGCAGCCCGGCGCCAACGTGATCCAGACGGTGGACGCGGTGAAGGCGTCGATCCCCCACCTTCGCGCCGCCCTGCCCAACGGCATCGACATCAACTTCGCCTCCGACAGCACGCTGAGCATACGCGGCTCGCTCCGCGACACCGAGACCACGCTGGTAATCGCGGTGGTGCTGGTGACGGCGGTGGTATGGCTGTTCCTGCGCGACCTGCGCGCCACCCTGATCCCGATGGTGTCCGTGCCGGTCTCGGTGATCGGCACCTTCGGGGTGATGTACCTGGCCGGCTTCAGCCTGGACAACCTGTCGCTGATGGCGCTGACCATCTCCACCGGCTTCGTGGTCGACGACGCCATCGTGGTGCTGGAGAACATCTCGCGCCACATCGAGGACGGCATGCCGCGTCGCGAGGCGGCGCTCAAGGGCAGCGCGGAGGTGGGGTTCACCATCGTCTCCATCACGCTGTCGCTGATCGCCGTGTTCCTACCGATCCTGTTGATGGGCGGCATCGTCGGCCGCCTGTTCCGCGAGTTCGCGGTGACCCTGTCGGCCGCGATCGTGGTGTCGCTGGTCACCTCGCTCACCACCACGCCGATGCTGTGCGCGCTGGTGCTGCGGCCGAAGCCGCAAACCGGGCCGCCGGCCTGGCAGCGGCGCACGATCGGCCAGCGCGTGCTGGACTTCTATGGCCGCACCCTCGCCTGGACCCTGCGGCACAACGCCCTGGTGCTGCTGGTGCTGGCGGGCACGATCGCGCTCAACGTGTGGCTGCTGGCGGTGATCCCGAAGGGCTTCTTCCCGACCCAGGACAACGGCCGCCTGATCGGCGCCGTGCAGGCCGACCAGAGCATCTCGTTCCAGGCGATGAGCGCCAAGCTCACCCGGATGATGGCGATCGTGCAGCACGACCCGGCGGTGCAGAACGTGGTCGGCTCCACCGGCGCCGGCGGCGGCGGCGCCACGGCGCAGACCAACACCGCCAACGTCTACGTGGCGCTGAAGCCGAAGAACGCGCGCGACAGCCTGGACGTGGTGACGACGCGTCTGCGCCGCTCGCTGGCGCGCGTGCCGGGCCGACTGATCCTGGCGCCGGCGCAGGACGTGCGCGTCGGCGGCCGGCAGACCAACGCCGCCTACCAGTACACGCTGGAAGCGGACAACACCGCCGAGGTCTTCGAGTGGGCCCCAAGGCTGCTGCGCGCGCTGCAGGGCAACCCGGACCTCACCGACGTCAACTCCGACCAGCAGCAGGCCGGGCTCGAATCCGTGGTGACGATCGACCGCGCCACCGCGTCCCGGCTCGGCCTCACGGTCGAGCAGATCGACAACACGCTCTACGACGCGTTCGGGCAGCGCTCGGTCTCGACCATCTACAACGCGCTGAACCAGTACCACGTCATCATGGAGGTGGCGCCGCGCTACTGGCAGAACCCCGACGTGCTGAACCGGATCTGGATCAGCACCTCCGGCGGCACGCCGAGCGGGTCCGCCACCACCAACGCGCCGTCGGGCACCGTTTCCGCGAGCACCGCCGCCTCGGCCTCCGCCAACGGCATCAACACCTCGCAGCGCAACGCCGCGCAGAACGCGATCGCCGCCAGCGGCAGCAGCGTCGCCTCGTCGGGCGCCGCGGTCAGCACCGGCGCCGAGACCATGATCCCGCTCGGCGCCGTGGCCCGGTTCGCGCGCGGGCACACCGCGCTCTCCGTCAACCACCAGAGCCAGTTCGTCTCCGTGACGATCTCGTTCAACCTGGCTCCCGGCCGCTCCCTGTCCGCCGCCCAGGCGGCGATCGCCAAGGCGGTGGCCGACCTGCACATGCCGGCCGACATCGTCGGCGGCTTCGCCGGCACCGCCCAGGTGTTCCAGCAGTCGCTGAGCAGCGAGCCGCTGCTGATCGGCGCGGCGCTGCTCGCGGTGTACATCGTGCTCGGCGTGCTCTACGAGAGCTTCGTGCACCCGGTGACGATCCTGTCCACGCTGCCCTCGGCCGGCGTCGGCGCGGTGCTGGCGCTGATCCTGCTGCACACCGAGTTCTCGCTGATCACCGTGATCGGCGTGATCCTTCTGATCGGCATCGTGAAGAAGAACGCGATCCTGATGATCGACTTCGCGCTCGACGCCGAGCGCAGCCACGGCGCCTCGAGCCGCGACGCCATCTTCGAGGCCTGCATGATGCGGTTCCGCCCGATCGTCATGACCACGTCCGCCGCCCTGCTCGGCGCCCTGCCGCTGGTGCTGTCTTCCGGCGACGGCTCCGAGCTGCGCCGGCCGCTCGGCATCTCCATCATCGGCGGCCTGATCTTCAGCCAGGTGCTGACGCTCTACACCACGCCGGCGGTCTACCTGCTGCTCGACCGGCTCCGGCTGCGCACCGGCCCGGCCCCGGCGGCGATGCCCGCGGAGTGACGGGAAGCGCAGGGTTGACAAGGCCGTGACGGGCCGACATTGCTCATACAATTGACCGGGGCCGCTCCTGCCGACCGGGGCTCCCTACAGGAGGCGTCGTGGCCGACACCGCCATCCATCCGTCCTCGACCGCGGGCGCGAACGCCGCCTCGTCCCCGCGGACGGACGGCTTCGTCGACATCGTCCGGATGGAGCAGGTGCAGAAGTACTTCGGCGCCGTGCACGCGCTCCGCAACATCGACCTGCGCATCGGGCGCAACGAGATCGTCGGGCTGATCGGCGACAACGGGGCGGGCAAGTCGACCCTGATCAAGACCATGACCGGCGTCTACGCGCCGAGCTCTGGCCGCATCTTCGTCCGCGACAAGCCGGTCGACCTCGCCAACTACTCGGTCGCCATGGCGCACGACCTGTCGATCGAGACCGTCTACCAGGACAAGTCGCTCGGCGAGAAGCAGCCGCTGTGGCGCAACTTCTTCGTCGGCCGCCAGATCACCAACCGCTTCGGCTTCATCGACGTGAAGAAGCAGAAGGCGGTGGCGCGACGGATCCTGGAGGAGACGATCGGCTTCCGCGGCGTCGGCATCGGCGTCGACGCCACGGTCGCGAACCTGTCCGGCGGCGAGCGACAGGGCATCGCCATCGGGCGCGCCATGCACTTCAACGCCGACCTGATCGTGCTCGACGAGCCGACCGTGGCACTGGCGGTCAAGGAGGTGCGCAAGGTCCTCGACTTCGTGCGCCTGATCAAGTCGTCCGGCCGCGCCTGCGTCTACATCGAGCACAACCTGGCGCACGTGCACGAGGTGGCCGACCGGCTGGTGGTGCTCGACCGCGGCGCCATCGTCGCCGACATCGCGCCGCGCGACATGACCGTGCCGGAACTCACCGAGTACCTGATCGACCTGCAGAAGAGCCAGCACTGATGCCGCGCGCCCAGCCCCGGAGCCTGTTCGTGCGCATCGAGGGGCTGCCGATCATCATCGTGTTCGCGCTGATGCTGGCGCTGTTCATGACCATGGCGCCGCTCGTGTTCCTGGCGCCCAACATCTACATGACGTTCCTGTCGACCCTGCCGCCGCTGATGGTGCTCTCCATTGGCTTCACCTTCGTGATCGCCGCCGGCGAGATCGACCTCAGCTTCCCCTCCATCATCGCCTTCTCCGGATTCGTGTTCGCCGTCCTGTTCAAGCAGTACGACCTGGGCTGGATCGCCGCCGTCGCCGCCGTGCTGTCCGGCAGCCTGGTCGGCTGGATCAACGGCCTGCTGATCGCGCGCGTCGGCATCCCGTCCTTCATCGCCACCCTCGGCACCCAGTTCTTCTGGGCCGGCATGGCGACGGTGCTGTCGGGCGGCCGCTCATACGCGCTGCGCGGCGTCGAGGAGAGCTGGACGTGGCGGATCGTTGACGGCCGCCTCGGCGGCAACGACCCGCTCCGCTGGTACACCCAGGTGTCGATGGAGGCGGTGTGGACCGCCGCCATCGTGCTGTTCCTGTGGTTCGTGCTGAACCGCCACCGCTTCGGCGAGCACGTGCTGTTCCTCGGCGACAGCAACGACGTGTCGCGCGTGGTCGGCATCCCCGTCGCGCGCGAGAAGATCCGGCTGTTCACGCTGATGGGCACCTGCGGCGGCGTGTCGGCGGTGATGCTGACGCTGGAAAACCGCAACTACTTCGGCGACCAGGGCTCCGGCTACCTGCTCACCGCGATCGCCGCGGTGCTGATCGGCGGCACCTCCATCCTGGGCGGCCGCGCCACCGTTGTCGGCACCATCTTCGGCGCGCTCATCATGGGCATGCTGGAGGCGGGCCTGGTCGCCTCCGGCCTGACCGGCGCCTGGGTGCGCACGGTGCAGGGCCTGATCTTCCTCCTGGCGATCGTGTTCTACCTGCTGGCCGACGAGCCGGCGCGTCGCCACGCGCTGCTCGCCCGCTTCGGCCTCGCCCGCAGCCCCGGCAACAGGACGCCGCGTTCAGGGCCGCCCATGCCCACCCGATAACCAACCAAGAAAAGCTTCCGGAGGACAAACATGACGCTCAAGCGGATCGCGCTCGCAGGTGCCGCAACGTTAGCAGGTCTGCTGGCGCTGTCGGCACCCGGTCTCGCCGCCGGCCTGCCCGGCAGCGGCGTCACCATCTACATGCAGATGGGCGGCAACGCCGGCGACGGGTCGACGCTGGCGCGCACCAACGGCGCCGAAGCCGCCGCCCACGCGCTCGGCGTCGCCAAGCTCAACGAGCAGTACGCCGGCTGGGCGCCGGAAACCATGATCAGCCAGTTCAGGCAGGCGCTCGCCGCCCGCCCGTCCTGCATCGTGATCATGGGCCATCCCGGCGCCGACGCCTTCCACGACCTCGTCAGGCAGGCCACCAGCCAGGGCATCGTCGTCACCGACGGCAACTCGCCGCTGACGCCCTTGCAGCAGGAGTTCGGCCCGAGCGGCTTCGGCTATGCCGGCGTTGACCTCTACCAGGGCGGCACCCTCACCGCGCAGCAGATGATCAAGGCCGGCAACCTCAAGTCCGGCGACCAGGCGATGGTCTACGGCGTGTTCTCGCAGGCCGAGCGCGGCCAGTCCGAGAAGGGCCTGGCCGACACGCTGGAAAAGGCCGGCCTCAAGGTCGACCGGCTGGAGATCTCCCCTGAAGCCAACTCCGATCCCACCCTCGCGATCCCGATCCTCGTCGCCTACGTCCAGTCGCATCCGCAGCTCAAGGCGATCGGCACCCAGCACGGCGTGATGACCGGCCAGATGGAGCAGGTCCTCAAGAAGGCCGGCAAGGCGCCGGGCCAGGTGACGGTGGGCGGCATCGACCTCGCGCCCGCGACGGTGGACGGGCTGAAGTCCGGCTACGTCCAGGTCACGCTCGACCAGCTGCTCTACCTGCAGGGCTTCATGCCCGTGCTGCAATGCGTGATGTCGGCGCAATACAGGATGCCGGGCCTCAACCTCAACCTCAACACCGGCGCCGGCGTGGTGACGAGCAAGACGATCGACACCATCACCAAGCTGATCGACGCCGGCATCCGCTGACGGCCACGACGTCCCCGGCAGGCATGCCGGCGCCAGGTGCGCCGGCGTGTGCCGCACGATCTCGCGGCCCTGCCGTCATGACGTCGACTCGAGGCTGTGGCTCACCGCAAAGGCTTCCATCCAGATCCGCAGCTCGTGCGGCGGGCACGGACGGCCGATCCGGTACCCCTGGATTTCCACGCATCCGAGCTCGCGGAGCAGCTCGATCTGGTAGTCCGACTCGACCCCCTCCGCGGTGACGGCGGCATCCAAACTGTCGCACAGCCCGGCGATGGCGCGCACGATGGCGGTCGCCTCCGGCTTCACGCCCAGTTCCTGCACGAACGACTTGTCGATCTTGATGCGGGTGAACGGCAGGGTGCGCAGGAAGCTCAGCGACGAGTAGCCGGTGCCGAAATCGTCCAGCGCGATGCTGATGCCGAGCGCCCTGAGCTGTTCCAGCATGGAGGTGGCCGCCGCGGTGTCGGCGATCATCGCCGTTTCCGTGACCTCGAGCTCCAGCCGGCTCGGTTTCAGCCCGGTTTCCGCCAGGATGCCCACGATCCTCTGCACCAGGTCCGGCAGGTGGAACTGCGACGGCGACAGGTTGACCGACACCTTCATCGCCTCCGGCCATCCCGCGGCTTCCCGGCAGGCGGCGCGCAGCACCCAGTCGCCGATCTCTGGCATGAGCCCCAGCGTCTCGGCGGATGGGATGAAGTCGGCCGGGGGAACGTTGCCGCGCACCGGCGAGCGCCAGCGCAGCAGCGCCTCGCACGACGTGACCACGTCCCGCTCGACGTCGACCACCGGCTGGTAGTGGAGCACGAACTGTTCCTCGGCCAGTGCCGTACGCAGGTCGCGCTCCAGCTCGCGCAGCACCTGATCCGGCTGCTCCGGATCGTGCCCGCTGCCGGATGCCGACGGCGACCTGGACCCGCGCCGGCGGTCCAGGGTGGACGCGGCCGCGTCCGGCAGCGGCGACCCCGGCCCGGCATCCGGCTGTTCCGTCTCGATCCGGTTCCGTCCGTTCTCCTTGGCCTTGTACAGGGCAATGTCCGCGCGGGCGACCAGCGTGACCGTGGTGTCGCTGGGCCGGAGGAACGCCACCCCTCCGCTCGACGTGACGATGCGGCTGCCGTTGCCGAACCCGTACGGCGTGTCGGCGATGGCGGACCGGATGGCGGCGACGCGGTCCATCACCAGGTCCCGCGCCCCGGGAAGAACCACGAGGAACTCCTCGCCGCCGTAGCGCCCGGCCGTCTCGCCCGGTCCGATGACCGCGCTCAGCCTGCCGCCGAACGCGGCGAGCACCTTGTCGCCGGCGAGGTGGCCGAAGTGGTCGTTGATCGACTTGAAGTGGTCGATGTCGCACAGCAGCACGGCGAGCGCCGTCTCGGTCCGCGACGCCGTCGCCACCGCCTCGTCCAGCGCCCCCATGATCGCGCGCCGGTTCGGCAGGCCGGTCAGGGCGTCGGACATGGCGAGCCGCTGCAGCTCGTTCCGCGCCTGCTCGATCTCCGCCGTGCGCGCCCCCACCATCTCCTCCAGGCGGCGCTGGCGCCCGAGCAGCAGCCTGACCCGCCCCTGCCAGGCTCCCGCCAGGACAGCCGCCGCCGCGAGCGCGCACAGCCCGTAGAACCAGGCCCGCCGCCACCAGGGCGCCCGGATGTGCAGGGTGAAGCCGACCGGCGCCGACACCTGGCCGTGCACGGTGTCGACCGCCACCAGCTCGAACCGGAACATGCCGGCAGGCAGGCCGGCATACCGGACGTCATGCCCCATGGTGTCGTTCCAGCCCGCCTCCAGCCCGCGCAGCCGGTAGCGGAACGCCACGTTCCCCCGGGCGTAGTCCAGGTCCACGAAACGGACCACCAGCGACGCCGAGCTGCCGTCGATCCGGATCGACGGCGACGGCGACAGGCTCCGGTGGCCGACCGTGAGCCCGGTGACGAGCGGATGCAGGCCGGTCGCCGGCGGCGGACGCGCCGGATCGAGCAGGTGGCTTAGCCCGTGGCTGGTCCCGAACCACATCGAGCCGTCCCCGTCCTCGTAGACGGCCCACTGGTCCATGTCGTCGCTGATCAGGCCGTCCACCTTGTCGAACCGGCGCCAGGACCGACCGTCGAACATGTCGATCCCGTGGTCGGTGCCCACCCACATCCAGCCGCGTCGGTCGCGGTGCAGGAAAAGCACGTCGTTGGAGCCGAGCACCGGCGCGGTGACCGCGGCAAGCCGCTGGAGGCCGCGCGCGCCGGGCCGGAAGCGCAGCACGCCGGCGCTTTCGGTGAACACCCAAAGCTCGCCGTTCGAGGTGAACGCCATGCCGCCGCTCTGCCCGTCCGGCAGGATGGCTGCCGCCACCAGGTCGAAGCGGCCGGCCGCGTCGCGCCGGAACAACCCGTCGCTGGTCAGCGCCCACAGCGCGCCGGACGGGTCGGACGCCACCTGGAACGTGGCGCGGGCGAGCGCCAGGTCGGCATGCACGGCCGGGGCAGGGGCGTCGGCGTCGGCGACGACGTAGAGGCCCCTGGCCAAGCACAGCCACAGCCGGTCGTCGCCGTCCACCAGCGTCGTCAGCACGTGGCCGAGCGACGGGAACCGGTTCAAACGGCTGCCGGCAGGGTCGAGGCGGACCAGGGGCGCGTCCGGCGGGGCGGCCCAGAGCCTGCCGTCCCGGCTCGCCTCCACGTCCGGGCTCCCGCCCGGAATGCTGCCTGCCTTGCCGAGCGCCACCGTGTCGCCGAAGGTCGCGACCCAGAACCGTCCGTCCCGCAGCCGGGTCATGCCCCAGATCAGGTCGCTCGGCAGGCCGTCATCCGCCGTCCAGTGTTCCCAGCTGCCGAGGCCGATGCTGCGGAACGCGCCGTGTCCCATGCTGCCGATCCAGAGCGACCCCTCGCGGTCGAACAGGAGCGCCTCGATCGGCGTCGCCGACAGCCCGCCCTCGTGGTGCCCGTAGCTGCGCCACTGCGCCCCGTCCCAGTCGAGAAGCCCGTCGCCGCCCTGGGTGACGACGCCGCCGTGGCGGTCGGCCACCAGGTCCAGGTAGCTGGAGATCCTGCCATAGGACTGGCCGTGTCCGTCCGGGATCGTGATCACCTTGAAGGCTTGTCCCGACGACCGGCGCCAGGCCAGGTGCGTGACGCTGCGGATCCACAGGGTCCCGTCCGACGTCCGGATCGCGGCCCGCCAAACGTCCGGGGGCAGCCCGGCGGCCGCGCCGTAAACGGCAACGTGCCCCTCCTTCACCCGGCAGACCGCCTGTCCGCAGCCGATCAGCAGCGCGCCGTCATCGTCCGGAACCACGAACCGGGCCTGCGCCAGGTCGGGCGTCGCCGCCAGCGTCGCCTGGTCGAACAAGGGCAGGAAGCGCCCGACCGCCTGCGCGCCCACCGGCGCGCGCAGGAAGCGCCCGCCGTTGGCGACGATGACGCTGCCGTTCGCGAGCGTGACGAGGTGGGGCGACCTGACGTCGAGTGCCGCGCCGACGTCGACCCTGCTGAAGCGCTGGCCGTAGCGGACGAAGACGTCGTCGCTCGTGACCACCCAGATCCGGCCGGCCCCGTCGACCATGATCTTCCTGATCCACGCTCCCGACGGCAGCCCGACCGACACGTCGTAGGGCGTGATCCTCGATCCGTCGTAGCGGTACAGCCCTGCCTCGGTGCCCAGCAGGATGTAGCCGTCCGCGTCCTGCGCCAGCGCGGACACGGAGGTGTTCCCCAGGCCGCGGTCGTCCGTGTAGTTCTCGAACCGGGCGAACTGTGCCCTGGCGTCCGGAACCGCCAGGGCCAGAAGCAGGAAGGCAAACAGGATGACGGTCCGCCACCGTGGCGTCGGGCGGTCAGACCAGGGCGGCATGATGACCGATCTTGCGCAGCGACACGTGGAACATCCTCAGGCGAGGCAAGTATCGCGTCCACTCGTTAGGATTGGCTGAAGATGACGGGAATCGGCGATCCGGCGCATGGTGCCGCCGGCGACGCGTCGCCGGCGGAGCACCGCTGGATCAAGGATTGGTCGCGGATCCCGGCGCGCCGGCCAGGGGCGCCTGCGGCAGGCCGATCATCGCCGCTACGTTCGGCGTGCCGTTGCCGGTGGTGAAGGTGTAGCTGCCGTTGTTGGCGGCAACACCGTTGAAGCCCGGGATGGACTGGTGGAAGGCGGCGAGGCCGCCGGCAGCCTGGTTGTGCGCGAGGGTGTAGAGGTAGGGGTTCAGGTTGCCCTGCCGGCCGTGCGTCTCGACCAGCAGCGCCACGGCGCTTGCCATCTCCGGCGCCGCGGCGCTCGTGCCGACGACGCTGTCCCAGGTGTTGTTGAAGACCACGTTGACAAAGGAGCGGTCGGTGTTGCCCGAGCCGTCGCTCGGCATGTTGCCGCCGTTGCAGGGAAACTCAGCCACGTCCGGGCAGCCGCCCATCTGCATGCTCACGTCCGGCACGGCGCGGAACGAGGACGAGCCGGTGTTCACCAGGGCCTGGTAGGCGGGCTTGAAGTACAGGGAGGAGACCCCGCCGCCGGAGCCCCAGATGCCGCCGGAAACGTTGGCGCCCATGCCATAGGGATCGAACGCGAGCTCGGGATCGGACCACGCGTTCTCCCCCACATAGGCCGATCCGGAGCCGCCGGCCATCGAGGGGGTGACGAGGTTGGTGCCGCCGACCGCGGTCACGTCCGGGTCGGCCGCCGGCTCGGCGACTCCGGTGACGAACTGTCCGCCCTGCCCGGAGAAGTAGCCCGGCGTGATGCAGGCGCGACCGCCGGCATCTCCCGACGCGGCGATGAAGGTGATGCCCTGCGCGTTGCCCTGCTTGAACAGCTCCATGTAGGTGTTGAGAATCACCGTCTGGTCCACGCCGTTGTTGTAGGCGGCGGTGTAGTACTGCTCGCACTGGCCGAACGACAGCGACACCACGTCGGCGGTGTTGTCGTTGACGATGGCGGTGTAGCCGGAGACCAGCGACTGGTCGCTCAGGTCCGGCGTATCGTACAGGACCACCTGCGAGCCCGGCGCGCCGCCGAGGACCTGCTGGACGTCGACGGTCGCCTCCTCGGAGAAGGGGTTGTCGACGGAGAACGCTGCGCCGCCATTGACCGGCCGGCGTGCGGCGACGTGCGGGTCCGTGGACTGACCCGAGTTGGCGGTGAAGTTCTGGTGGTCGAACAGGGTGGACACGTCGGAGTCCAGCACGTCGCTCGCCATCAGCACGGCCACCGTGACGCCGTGGCCGTCCAGGCGCTGAGGCTTCCCGCCGACGGTGAGCGTGGCGTTGTAGGACGGGTAGCCATAGGCCTGCTTGAGATCGTTGTAGAAGTAGCCGCCGGCCGGGCTGGACAGGTTGGCGGGCACCCCGTATCCGGCAGCGCTCAGTCGCACGTAGCCCGCAGCGCTCAGCCGCACCAGGGACGAAGCGTCGTACCCGCTGGCGCTGAAGGCCGAGATGATCGCGCCGAGGCCGGACAAGGCGGAAGGCGGGGCAAGCGGCTTGGGAGCAACCACGCGCTGCTTGCCGTTCGGGCCGATCCCTTGCGTCAGGGCGGCATTGAAGGCGGCATTCACCTCCGCCACCGTCGCCACGACGTGCAGGGAGCGGCTCTGCACCGTCACCTGCATGTTGAACTGGCGCAGGATCGCCGCGGCAGCGTTCATAACCGCCGGCGCAGCACCGAACTGGTCCGCGAACTGCGCCGGAGTCAGCCACTGATGGTATTGCGGTGACGCAGGATCCTGCTGACGGCCCAGCAGCGTGTCCAGCGCGGCGGCGTTGCGCAGCGGCAGGATGACGTCGAACTCAACCGACTGCGACGGCTGGGCCGGACCCAGCAGCACTACCTTCGGGGGCGCGGCCGGAGCGGGAGCCGGCGCCGGAGCGGGAGCCGGGGCTGGAGCGGGAGCCGGGGCCGGAGCCGGAGC
>CAXTOD010000021.1:0-18086 GCA_964245705.1 uncultured Acetobacteraceae bacterium | reverse complement strand
CCTCCGGATCGCCCGGCAGGCGGCAATCCCCTTCCACCGCGACCAGCCCGCGCCGGTTGCCCGCGACGCCGAGCCAGCGCGCCACCGGCGTCGCCGCGGTGCCGGCGGCCCAGAACACGAAGGCGGCGTCGATCCGCTCCGTCCCCGCCAGCACGCCCCGCTGGTCCAGCGCCTCCCCCCCGGCGCCGAGCCGCAGCTCGACCCCGATCCGCTTCAGCCGGCGGGCCGCGTAGTCCGACAGGCGGGTCGGAAACGAGGCCAGCACGCGGTCGCCGGCGTCGCACAGCACGATCCGCGCGGTGGACGGCCGGATGTGCCGGAAGTCGCGCGCCAGGGTGGTGTGGGCCAGCTCGGCGATCGAGCCCGCCATCTCGACGCCGGTGGCACCGGCGCCGACCACCACGAAGGTCAGCAGCCGGCGCACCTCGTCCGGATCGTCCTCGGTCTCGGCGCGCTCGAACGCGTCGAGCAGGCGGCCGCGCAGCGACAGCGCGTCGGCGGCGCTCTTGAGCGCCGGCGCCCGCGCCGCCCAGTCGTCGTGGCCGAACCACGAATACACCGAGCCGGTGGCCAGCACGAGCGTGTCGTAGGGCAGCGGCGGGTGGTCCCGGAGCAGCACGGTCCGGTTCTGCCGGTCGACCCCGGTCACCTCCTCCATCAGCACCGACACGTCGGGCCTGCGCCGGAACACCGAGCGGATCGGCACCGCGATGCTGGTGGCGCTGAGCGCCGCGGTCGCCACCTGGTAGAGCAGCGGCTGGAACAGGGTGTGGTTGGTGCGGTCGACCAGCGTGACGGCGCACCCGGCGCCGGCCAGCGCCTTGGCCGCGTTGAGTCCGCCGAAGCCGCCGCCCACGATCACGACTCGGTGAGACGAGGCCGGGTCCCGGGTCTCGGCCGCTGCCTCCCGCGGCACTCCGGCGCCCGACATCTGGCCTGCCATAGACCTCCAACCCTTCCCGCCTGCGCCGCCGGAGCGGGCGCGTGCCTTGCGGCTTCCAGCCGGTGCAGGGCAACGTCATGCGCCGACAACGGTTGCGCCGGCCGCGACCGGCCCTGTAATGCAGCGGCCGCCGGTCCCGGCCATGGCCGAACCAAGGAACCCCCGGATGCCGCGTCCACCAGCACGGGCCCTGGCGCCCGCCGCCGTCTTCCCGCTTGCCGTCCTCGCAACCATGCAGGCCGCGCTGGCGGCCCCGCCTCCGGCCCCGCCGCCGGCCGTGGGGGTGACCGCCGTGCACAGCCAGCCGGTGACCACCAGCGCGCAGTATATCGGCCGGATCCAGGCGATCGACCGGGTGGCGCTGGTCGCCCGCGTGACCGCCTACCTCGACCGCCGCCTGTTCGACGAGGGCGCCGAGGTGAAGAAGGGCGACCTGCTCTACGTGCTGGAGCAGGGCCCGTTCCAGGCGCAGGTGCTGGCGCAGCAGGGCGCCCTGGCCCAGGCCCAGGCCAACGTCGTCAACGCCCGGGTCAACTTCCAGCGCCAGGCGGAGCTGCTCCGGACCCCCGCCGGCCAGAAGCAGGCCTACGATAACGCTTCAGAGTCCGCTCAAAGCGGCGCCGCCAACGTCTTGACCGCGCAAGGAAACCTGCAAAGCGCCCAGATCCAACTCGGCTACACCGAAATTCGCGCCCCGGTGGACGGGCGGATCACCTCGACCGCCGTGAACCAGGGCAACGTGGTCAGCCCCACCAGCGGCACGCTCGCCACCATCGTCACCCAGGACCCGATGTATGTGGTGTTCCCGGCGGCGACCCGCGACGTGCTGGCCCTGCAGAAGAAGTACCAGAACAGCGGCGGGGTGGGCCGGGCGGCGATCAGGCTGACTCTCGGCGACGGCTCGATCTACGACCACGACGGCCACCTCGACTACGTGTCGCCGACGGTGTCCACCGACACCGATACCATCACGCTCCGCGCCACCATCGCCAACCCCAAGCGCAGCCCGGACGCCGGCGGCAACGGCCTGACCAGTCGCGAGCTGGTGGACGGCGAGTTCGTGACGGTGACGGTGCAGGACCCGCATCCGGTCGAGCGCCTGGTGATCCCGCGCGCCGCGGTGCTGGCGGACCAGCAGGGCGACTACGTGTTCACAGTGGACGCGCAGCACCACGCCAGGCGGGTCAACCTCCGGCTGGGCGAGACCGTCGGCGCCGACTCGGTGGTGCTGTCCGGCCTGACCGAGGGCGAGGGGGTGATCGTCGACGGGCTGCAAAGGGTGCGCAACGGCGGCCTTGTCTCCCCCACCACGCCGCAGCCGGTAGTGGCCGATCCCGACGCGGCGCAAGGGCAGCAGTCCGGCGCCGGCCGCAACGCGGTGTCCGGCGGCGCCGCGACCGGCGGTCCGGCGAACACCGGCGCGCCGGGAAGCGGCCAGACCGCCGGCCAGAACAGCAGCCGGAACGGGATCAGCGGCGGCGGCAGCCAGGCCTCGAAGGACCAGGCTGCTTCGAGCCAGGGCAGCCCGTCGCCGCCCGCACCCAGCAGCAGCCCGAGCCAGCACTAGGATCCCGCCATGATCTCCGGCGTCTTCATCGACCGGCCGCGGCTGGCGATCGTGATCGCGATCGTCATCACCCTCGCCGGCATCGTCGGCCTGACCCGGATCCCGGTCGCGCAGTTCCCCGACGTGGTGCCGCCGCAGGTGCAGGTGACGGCGACCTACCCGGGTGCCTCAGCGTCGGTGGTCGAGCAGTCGGTGGCGCAGCCGATCGAGGCGCAGGTCGTCGGCGTCGACAAGATGATCTACATGCGCTCGGCCAGCGGCAACGACGGCTCCTACGGCCTGACCGTCAGCTTCCAGCTCGGCACCAACCCGGACGTCAACACCGTCAACGTCTTGAACCGGGTGCAGACCGCCAACGCGGAGCTGCCGGCGACGGTGCAGGCGGAAGGGCTGACGGTGCAGAAGCGCTCGTCGGCGATCCTGATGTTCATCAACTTCTACAGCCCGACCAACGTGTTCAAGCCGCTGTTCATCGCCAACTACATGACGATCAACGTCATCGACGGGGTGTCGCGCACCCCGGGCGTGGGTCAGGCGTCGCTGCTGTCGCGGCAGAACTACTCGATGCGGATCTGGTTCGACACCAACCGGCTGACCAATCTCGGCCTGTCGCCATCCGACATCACCACCGCGATCGCGCAGCAGAACACGGTGGCGGCGGTGGGCCGGATCGGCGCGCGTCCGACCGGGCCGGACCAGCAGTACCAGTTCAACGTGCAGACGCAAGGCAGGCTGGTGACGCCGGCGCAGTTCGGCGCGATCGTGCTCCGGGCGCAGCCGGACGGCTCGGTGCTGCGGCTCCGCGACGTCGCGCGGGTGGAGCTCGGCGCGCAGACGCTGGATTCCGAATCGCGCTTCGACGGCAAGCCCTCGGTGGCGCTGGCGATCTACCTGTCGCCCGGCGCCAACGCCCTCGACACCGCAACCGCGATCCGGAACCTGGTGACGCGGCTCTCGCACCGCTTCCCGCCCGGCCTGACCTACAACATCACCTACGACAGCACCGACTTCGTACGCGACACCGTGCACGAGGTGATCAAGACCATCATCGAGGCGTTCGCGCTGGTGGTGGTCGTGGTGTTCCTGTTCCTGGGCAGCCTGCGCGCCACCATCATCCCCACCATCGCCATCCCGGTCAGCCTGATCGGCGCCTTCGCCGGCATGACCGCGCTCGGCATATCGGCCAACACGGTGTCGCTGCTGGCGATGGTGCTGGCGATCGGCATCGTGGTCGACGACGCCATCGTGGTGGTCGAGAACGTCGAGCGGGTGATGGAGGAGGAGCCCGAGCTGTCGCCGGCGGACGCCACCAAGAAGGCGATGCAGCAGATCACCGGGCCGATCATCGCCATTACCCTGGTGCTGCTGTCGGTGTTCGTGCCGATCGCCTTCATCCCCGGCCTGTCCGGCGTGCTGTTCCGCCAGTTCGCGCTGACCATCTGCACCGCCATGCTGATCTCGGCGCTGAACGCGCTCACCCTGTCGCCGGCGCTGTGCGGGGTGTTCCTGCGCCATTCCGGTCCCAGGCGCGGCATCATGGGCGGGGTGTCGCGTGTGATCGACGCAGTGCGCAACGGTTATTCGCGCGTGGTGTCGCGGCTGCTCGGCTTCGCGCTCGGCGGCATTCTGGTGGTGGTCGGCGCCGGCGTGCTGATCGCGCTGATGCAGCGCACGCTGCCGGCAGGGTTCCTGCCAGAGGAGGACCAGGGCGGCTTCTTCATCAATGTGCAGCTGCCGGACGGCGCGGCGGTCGGGCGCACCAGCGGCGTGGTGGCGCAGGTGGAGAAGCTCGCGCGCAACCTGCCGGGTGCGGCACACACCTTCGGGGTGATCGGCTACTCGTTCCTGGACGGGGTGCAGGAGCCGAACGCCGGCTTCGTGTTCGTGCGGCTCAAGGCGTTCCAGGACCGCACCAAGGCGGCCGAGGGCGCCACCGCGCTGATCGGCCGGGTGTTCGGCGAGGCCCAGGGCATACGCCAGGCCACCGTGTTCCCGTTCAACCTGCCGCCGATCATCGGTTTGTCGCCTGGCGGCGGCTTCGAGTACGAGCTGGAAGCGCTGGAAGGGCAGGACACCGCCCAGCTCGCCGCCCAGCTGCGCGGGCTGGTCGCGGCGGCGAACCAGAGCCCCAACCTGGCGCGCGTGTTCACCACCTTCACCGCCAACACGCCGTCGCTCTACCTCGACATCGACCGCGCCAAGGCGCAGGCGCTGGGCGTCAACGTCAACGACATCTTCAACGCCCTGCAGACCACGCTGGGCGGCTCCTACGTCAACGACTTCAACCTGTTCGGCCGTGTGTGGCAGGTCAACGTCGAGGGCGAGGCGCGCGACCGCTCGAAGATCGACAACCTGTGGCAGCTCTACATACGCAACTCCAGCGGCGGCACCGTGCCGCTGCGCGCGCTGGCGACCTTGCGCATCATCACCGGGCCGCAGGCGATCACGCGCTACAACAACTTCCGCGCCATCACCGTCAACGGCACGCCCGCTCCCAACGTGTCGTCCGGCACGGCGTTGACAACCATGGCGCAGCTCTCCGCCAGCACTCTGCAGGCCGGCTACGACTACGAATGGACCAGCACCGCCTACCAGGAGGTGGCGGCATCGGGGAAGACCGGGATCATCCTGGCCATGGCTCTGCTGTTCGCGTTCCTGTTCCTGGTCGCCCTTTACGAGAGCTGGATCATCCCGATCCCGGTGCTGATGTCGGTGTCGGTCGGCGTGCTCGGCGCCTTCGTCGGCATCGTGCTGGGCGGGCTGTCGCTCGACCTGTACGCGCAGATCGGCCTGGTGGTGCTGATCGCGCTGGCGGCCAAGAACGGCATCCTGATCGTCGAGTTCGCCAAGGAGCGGCGCGAGGCGGGCGAGAGCATACGCGAGGCGGCGCGGCAGGGCGCGCACATGCGGTTCCGCGCGGTGATGATGACCTCGTTCGCCTTCATCCTCGGGCTGCTGCCGCTGGTAACCGCGACCGGCGCCGCCTCGGTCAGCCGGCGCGACGTCGGCACCCCGGTGTTTGCCGGCATGCTGGCGGCGAGCGGCATCGGCATCTTCATCATCCCGATGCTCTACGTCACCTTCCAGACGATGCGCGAATGGTTCCACCGACAGCTCGGCATCGGCGAGCACAGGAGGCATTGACCGCCGCAACGTCCGAGGCAGACGCGATTTGTCAGCGTTTGCCGCTGCCGGCCGCGATGAACTGCGCCATGCGGCCGTGCATCGCGCGCAGGGCGGCGTCGTCGACATAGGCCTCGTGTCCGGTGGGAAAGAACCGGTACTCGACGCTCCCCTGCAGCGACGGCGGGATCGGCAGGTGCTTCATCTCGTAGATCGCGGCGAGGGTGGTCGTGCTCAGGTCGAAGTAGCCGCCCATGACCAGGACGCGCATGGCCGGGTTCCGCTTCATCGTTTCGGCCAGGTCCGGCATGACGTTGTAGAAGCCGAGCCACGGCTTGCCGGGCGTCGCGTGGTAGGTGTCCCATTTCAGGTCCGGAACGTCGGCGAACGGCTGGAATGCGAGGTCGGTGCCGAACCTGAGCGTGTCGCGCGCGTAGCTCTGCATCGCCGCCGTGACCGCCGTACTGGTCGAGGTCGAGAACGGGTCGTATCCGGCCTCGGCGGCCATCGGATCCAGCGCCGGGCCCTGGTAGCGCCCGTCCAGCCGGCCGATCGTCCGCGTCCCGTCCTCCCCCAGCAGGATCTTCTCGAACGCCCCGGCGGTGAGGCGGAGGTTCGCCTTCAGCCAGATCGCGACCGGGATGCCGGTATAGCTTTCCAGCCGCGCCGCCACCGCCTGCTTCCGGTCCCGCTGCAGGTCGGCACCGGCGAGCAGCGCGCTCGCGTACTCGCCAAGCGCGTAGCGTTCGACCTCGTGGATCCACGGCTCCAGGGTGGCGGGCCGGTTCGGCACCCTGTCGTGGTACCAGGCGATCGCCGCGTAGCTCGGCAGCGCCAGGAAGAATGGGTTCTCCACGCCCGGGTTGGAGGGTGCTGCGTCGATGAAGTCGTCGATGCTCAGGTATTGGCTCAGCGAGATGATCCCGTTCAGGTCCACGTCGTCGCCGATCAGCTGCCGGGCGAGCGCCGCGTTCCGCACCGTGCCGTAGCTGTGGCCGAACAGGTATTTTGGTGACTGCCAGCGGCCGTACCGGGTCAGGAAGCGCCGAATGAAGCGGTCGAAGGCCGTCGCATCCTGGTCGATGCCGTAGAAGCTGGCAGCCGCGTCGTGGCCCTGGATGCTGCCGTAGCCGGTGCCGGGCGCGTTGATGAAGACGAGGTCGGCGGCGTCCAGCAGCGAGTCCGGGTTGTCCTTCACCCGGTACGGGCCGCCCGCCGGGTGTTGCAGGTCGGGAACGACGGCGCGCACAGGGCCGACAGACTGCATCAGCAGGCTCATGGTCGAGGAGCCGCGACCGCCGTCGTAGATGAACACGATCGGCCGCTGTTGCGGTGCCGCTGCCTTGGCGAAGTAGGCGGTGTAGGACATGCGCGCCGTCACCGGCCGGTCGCTCGGTCCTGCCGGGGGCGCCGTGTCCGGCCGGGTACTGCCGTCGGGCGCCAGAAGGGCGTCGTCCCGGTCCGTCCCGCCCACCGCCAGCAGACCGGCTACCGCGGTGAAGGCGACCACCTGCCCGCTCGCGAGGCTGACCGAGCCGCTGGTGACGGAGTCCCCGGGTAGCGGGCCGGCTGATCCCCCGGCCGAGGCCGAGGCGGACGGAGTTCCGCCGGCCGAGACCGCGTTGGCGGCGACGGCCGCCTGCATGAACCCGGACACGGCGGCCGACAGGATCCATCCCGCGACGAGGCGGTGACGGCAGCCGGGTGGGAACGGGTGGATCATGAGGTCCTCTGGCAGGGCGGAGCGGATGCAGCACTATCCGTGCCAGGGCCGGTCCCGCGCCAGATCTGCCGCCGCCCTCGGCAGCCGCCCCGGGAACGCGCGCGGCCGAAGGATCGAGCTTTCGTAATGCACCCGCGCAACCCGTGACGAGATTGGGACGTTCCGGAGGGGCCGGATTGGGTGCAGCGTGGCGCGGATGCAGGGCCATTGGCTTGCCGCCTCGTCTGCTGCGCTGCAACATGACGCAGGCCGCGATCAGGCCGCACACGACGACAACGGAAGGCGGTTTCTCCATGGGTTCAGGCGAGCGCGATCTCCTGCGTGCACCGGACGGCTCCTCGGGCGGTCCGGCCGCGATCGACCAGCTCTGCATCAACACGATGCGCACCCTGGCCATGGACGCGGTGCAGAAGGCCAAGTCCGGCCACCCTGGGACGCCCATGTCGCTGTCGCCGGCCGCCTACGTGCTGTGGAACCAGCTGCTCCGCTACAACCCCGAGGACCCAAACTGGCCGAACCGCGATCGCTTCGTGCTGTCGGTTGGGCACGCCTCGATGCTGCTGTACTCGCTGATCTTCCTGGCCGGGGTGAAGTCGGTCAACGAGGGGGAGGACCGCTCCAAGCCGTCCTTGACGATCGACGACCTCAAGCAGTTCCGCCAGCTTTCCTCCAAGACCCCGGGCCATCCGGAGTACCGCTTCACCTCCGGCGTGGAAACCACCACCGGCCCGCTCGGCCAGGGCTGCGGCAACTCGGTCGGCATGGCGATGGCGCAGCGCTGGCTGGCCGACCGCTACAACAAGCCCGGGTTCCCGATCTTCGACTACCACATCTGGACCTTCAGCGGCGACGGCGACCAGATGGAGGGCATCTCCAGCGAGGCGGCATCGATCGCCGGCCACCTGAAGCTGTCAAACCTCACCTGGCTCTACGACAGCAACCAGATCAGCATCGAGGGCTCCACCGAGCTCGCCTTCATCGAGAATACGCACAAGCGGTTCGAGGGCTACGGCTGGAACGTGCTGGAGGTGCAGGACGCCAACGACCTCGGCCTGCTGCGCGCCCAGTTCGAGGCGGCGCGGGCGCAGGACGGCGCGGAAGGCGGCAAGCCCACCCTGATCGTGGTGCACAGCAAGATCGCCTGGGGCGCGCCGAAGAAGCAGGGCACCGCGGCCGCGCACGGCGAGCCGCTCGGCGACGAGGAGATCGCCGGCACCAAGAGGTTCTATGGCTGGCCCGAGGACAAGACCTTCTACGTGCCGGACGAGGTGCCGCAGCACTTCCAGGCCGGGATCGGTGCGCGCGGGCAGAAGCTCAACGCCGAGTGGCTGGAGCTGCTCGGCCGCTACAAGACCGAGTATCCGGAGCTCGCGGCCGAGCTGGAGATGATCAACCAGCATCACCTGCCTGACGGTTGGGACAAGGAGATCCCCACCTTTGACGCTGACAAGAAGGGCGTCGCCTCGCGTGAAAGCTCGGGCAAGATCCTGAACGCAATCGCGCCGCACGTGCCGTGGCTGATTGGCGGTGCTGCCGACCTGTCGCCGTCCACCAAGACCAACCTGACCTTCCAGGGCGCCGGCAGCTTCGAGGCCGGAAGCTATGGCGGGCGCAACCTGCATTTCGGCGTGCGCGAGCACGCAATGGGCTCGATCAGCAACGGCATCGCCCTGTCCGGCATCCGGCCGTACTGCTCGGGGTTCCTGATCTTCTCCGACTACATGAAGGCACCGATCCGGCTGTCGGCGATCATGGAGCTGCCGGTCGTCTACATCTTCACCCATGACAGCATCGGCGTGGGCGAGGACGGGCCGACGCACCAGCCGATCGAGCAGCTGGCGCAGCTGCGCGCAACGCCCGGCATCATGACCATCCGTCCGGGGGACGCCAACGAGGTCGCAGAAGCGTGGCGGGTGATCGTGCCGCTCAAGGAAAGGCCAGCGGCGCTGATCCTGAGCCGGCAGGCGCTGCCGACCCTGGACCGCACCAGGTATGCGCCAGCATCCGGCTTGGCCAAGGGTGCCTACGTGCTGGGCGACTGCGACGGCACCCCGGCGGTGATCCTGATGGCCACCGGCTCCGAGCTGTCGCTGGCGGTCGGCGCCTACGAGGCGCTCACCGCGGAGGGGATCAAGGCGCGGGTGGTGTCGATGCCGTCCTTCGACCTGTTCGAGGAGCAGGACGAGGCGTATCGCGAAAGCGTGCTGCCGTCCGGCGTGACCGGACGCGTGGCGATCGAGCAGGCGGCGTCGTTCGGCTGGGACCGCTATGTCGGGTTCAAGGGCGCCATCGTCGCCATGCACACCTTCGGCGCCTCCGCGCCGCTCGCCGACCTGCAGGCCAAGTTCGGCTTCACGCCGGACAAGGTGCTGGAAACCGCACGCGCCCAGGCCAACGGCGCCAAGGAGTAGGCGCCTTGGCGTGAGGACCGCGGCGCCTCGGCGTCGCGGCGACAACTCGCCGGTCGATCCGGTGGAGCAGGCGAAGGGCTTCGGGGAACCGGTTCGGAGCCGGCCCGCTCCGTGAACTGCTTGAAGGAGCTTACGTCATGAACGTCGTTCAGAAACCGTCCGGTGCGCAGGATACGGGCAACCCGTTGCAGACCCTGGCGAAGTTCGGACAGTCGCCGTGGCTCGACTTCATCCAGCGATCGTTCATCGAGAACGGCAGCCTGGCGAAGCTGGTCAGCGACGACGGGCTCAAGGGCGTGACCTCCAACCCCGCCATCTTCGAGAAGGCGATGGGGCACGGCACGGACTACGACGACCAGTTCAAGTCCATCGTGCAGGGCGAGCGCAACACCGACGTCTCGGAGATCTACGAGACGATGGCGATCGACGATATCCGCGCCGCCGCCGACGTGCTGCGCCCGGTCTGGGACGAGACCGAGGGCATCGACGGCTATGTCAGCCTGGAGGTGTCGCCGTATCTCGGGCTCTACACCGAGCCGACGATCGACGAGGCGCGCCGCCTGTGGAAGGCGGTCGGCAAGCCGAACCTGATGGTCAAGATCCCGGGCACCGAGCCCGGCGTGCCGGCGATCCGGCAGGTGATCTCCGAAGGGATCAACATCAACGTCACGCTGCTGTTCTCGCTCGATGCCTATAAGAAGGTTCTGGAGGCCTACATCTCCGGCCTCGAGGAGCGGCACGGCAAGGGCGAGGACATCTCGCACGTCGCCTCCGTCGCCAGCTTCTTTGTCAGCCGGATCGACGGGCTGATCGACAAGGAGATCGACAAGAGGGTCGCGGCCGGCGACGCCGAAGCCGAGACGCTGAAGTCGCTGCGCGGCAAGGTCGCGATTGCCAACGCCAAGATGGCGTACCAGCACTACATCGAGATCAGCCAGAGCCCGCGCTGGCAGGCGCTGAAGACGGCCGGCGCCAACCCGCAGCGCCTGCTCTGGGCGTCCACTGGCGTCAAGGACAAGGCGTACAGCGACGTGCTGTACTGCGACGAGCTGGTCGGCGTGGACACGGTCAACACCATGCCGCCGGCGACCATGAACGCGTTCCGCGACCACGGCACCCCGCGCAACGCCCTGACCGAGGACGTCGAGGGCGCGCGCCACGTGCTGTCCGAGGTCGAGCGCCTCGGCCTCGACCTCGACGGCGTGACCACCAAGCTGGTCAAGGACGGGGTGGACGCGTTCGCGGACTCGTTCGACACGCTGCTCGGCGCGGTGGCGGCGAAGAAGGCGGAGCTGGCCGGCGACACCGTCGCCAAGAGCACGTTCAGGCTGCCCAAGGACCTGGACGAGGCGGTCCAGGCCAGCCTGGAGGCGTGGCGCAAGGCCGGCACGGTGCGCAAGCTGTGGCAGGGCGACGCGTCGGTCTGGACCGGCCAGGACGAGGGCAAGTGGCTCAACTGGCTGAGCGTGGTCCGCGAGCGCACCGAGAACATCGACGAGCTCCTCACGTTCCAGGACGAGGTCAGGGCGAAGAACTTCAGCCACGTGCTGCTGCTCGGCATGGGCGGGTCGAGCCTCGGGCCGGAGGTGCTGGCGGAAACCTTCGGCCAGCGCGCCGGCTATCCCGAGCTGCACGTGCTGGACAGCACAGACCCGCAGCAGGTGAAGACGTTCGAGAACAAGGTCGACCTGGCGAACACGCTGGTGATCGTCAGCTCCAAGTCCGGCGGCACGCTGGAGCCGAACATCCTCAAGGCGTACTTCTTCGACAAGGTGCAGCAGGCGACGGGCGGCAAGGCCGGCGGGCACTTCGTCGCCGTGACCGATCCCGGCTCGCACATGGAGGAGGTCGCGAAGCAGGACGGGTTCTGGCGCATCTTCCACGGCGACAAGGGGATCGGCGGCCGCTACTCGGTGCTGTCGAACTTCGGCCTGGTGCCGGCGGCGGCGATCGGCCTCGACCTGCACGAGTTCCTGTCCAATGCCGACCGGATGGCCAAGGCCTGCTCGGCCGGCACGCCGCCGAACCAGAACCCGGGCGTGCTGCTCGGCACCATGCTTGGCGTGGCGGCGGCGCATGGGCGCGACAAGGTCACGATCGAGGCGTCGCCAGGCATCGCCGACCTCGGTGCTTGGCTGGAGCAGCTGCTGGCGGAGTCCACCGGCAAGGACGGCAAGGGCGTGATCCCGATCGAGGGCGAGACGCTGGCGGCGCCGTCTGCGTACGGCGACGACCGGGTGTTCGCCTACCTGCGCCTGGCCGACAGCCCTGACGCGGCGCAGGACGCGGCAATCAAGGCGCTGGAGCAGGCCGGGCAGCCGGTGGTGACCATCGCGCTGACGTCGAAGATCCAGATCGCGCAGGAGTTCTTCCGCTGGGAGTTCGCCACCGCGGTGGCGGGCGCCATCATCGGCATCAACGCGTTCAACCAGCCCGACGTCGAGGCCAGCAAGATCGAGACGCGCAAGCTGACCGACGCCTACAACCAGAGCGGCTCGCTGCCGGCGGAAACGCCGTTCGCCACCGACGGCGACTTCGCCTTCTTTGCCGACGAGAACAACGCGAAGGCGCTCGGCGGCGGCAGCCTGGAGGAGGTGCTGAAGGCGCACTTTGCCCGGGTGAAGGCGGGCGACTACGTGGCGCTGCTGGCCTATGTCGAGCGAGATCCGAAGACGATCGCCTGGATCCAGCAGGCGCGGCTGGCGGTTCGGGATGGCAGGCACGTGGCGACGGCAGCCGAGTTCGGGCCGCGCTTCCTCCACTCCACTGGCCAGGCCTACAAGGGCGGCCCCGACAGCGGCGTGTTCCTTCAGATCACTGCGGATGACAGCGCCGACCTTCCGGTGCCGGGCGAGAAGTACTCGTTCGGCGTGGTCAAGGCGGCGCAGGCGCGGGGCGACTTCGACGTGCTGGCCGAACGCGGCCGGCGCGCGCTCCGGGTGCACGCCAAGGGCAGCCTGCCCGGGGCGCTGGAGCGGCTCGGTGCCGCGATCAAGGCCGCCATGGCCTGAGGCCTTCCGGCCGGCACGACCCGGACGGGCGTGCCGGCTCCTTCCCGACCGGTCCGCTGGCCGGCCATCCCGCGAACGAGGAACTTCCCATGCAGCTCGGCATCATCGGTCTCGGACGGATGGGCGGCAACATCTCCGTCCGGCTCTCGAAGCACGGGCACGAGGTGGTGCTGTACGACCGAGACCCGGCGGTCGTCTCCAAGGTGCACGGCCGCGCCGAGCGGAGCCAGGAAGCCGACGGGCTGAAGGACCTGATCTCCAGGCTGTCCGTGCCGCGTGCGGTGTGGGTCATGCTGCCGGCAGGCAAGATCACCGAGGAAACGGTCGAGACCCTGGCCGGGCTGATGGACGAGGGCGACATCATCATCGACGGCGGCAACAGCTACTACAAGGACGACATCCGCCGCGCCGCCACCCTGCGCGAGAAGGGCATCCACTACGTCGACGTCGGCACCTCCGGCGGCGTGTACGGCCTTGAGCGCGGCTACTGCATGATGATCGGCGGCGCCAAGGAGGCGGTGGACCGGATCGACCCGATCCTGTCCGCCCTGGCTCCCGGCGTGGGTTCGGTCGAGCGCACGCCCGGCCGCGATGCGGAAGGCCTCGATCCGAAGGCGGAGCAGGGCTACCTGCACACCGGTCCGGCCGGCTCCGGCCACTTCGTGAAGATGATACACAACGGCATCGAATACGGGATCATGCAGGCCTTCGCCGAAGGCTTCGACGTGCTGCGCAACAAGAACTCCGGCGACCTCCAGCCCGACCAGCGGTACGACCTGAACGTCGGCGACATCGCCGAGGTGTGGCGGCGCGGCAGCGTGATCTCGTCCTGGCTGCTCGACCTGTGCGCCAACTCGCTCGCCAAGGACGGCACCCTGTCGGAGTTCACCGGGCAGGTCGCGGATTCCGGCGAGGGCCGCTGGACCATCGAGGCGGCGATCGAGGAGGCGGTGCCGGTGCCGGTGCTGGCCGAGGCGCTGTTCACCCGGTTCCGCAGCCGGTCCGGCAACAACTTCGGCGAGAAGCTGCTCTCGGCGATGCGGTTCCAGTTCGGCGGCCACATCGAGCAGCATTCCACCGAGAAGAAGCACGGCAGCGAAGTCTCGGACAAGAAGGACTAGGCATGTCGGAATCGCTCGAGCTCGAGCCCGGCACGCCACCGGACGACGACGATCGGCCGCTTGCCGCACCGCGCCGCAGTCCCCCCTGCACGCTGGTGATCTTCGGCGGCGGCGGCGACCTGACCAGGCGGCTGCTGGTGCCCGCGATCTACAATTTGGTCGGCGCCGGGCTGCTCGACGAGGCGTTCTCGATCGTTGCGGTCGACTGGTCGGAGCTCGACAGCGAGGGATTGCGCAGCCAGCTCGGCGACACGATGCGCCAGTTCGTGGCGCAGCGCCGCGCCAACGCGTCGGAGCTGCACGAGGCGGATTGGCACTGGCTGTGCCAGCGCATCTCGTTCCTGCGCGGCAGCTTCGACGACGAGCAGACCTACCGCACGCTCGCCACCCGCTGCGGCGTCGGCAACTGCGTGTTCTATCTCGCGGTGGCGGCACGGTTCTTCGCCACCATCGTCGGCCGGCTGGACGCGGCCGGCCTGACACGGGAATCCGACACGCGCTACCGGCGCGTGGTGGTGGAAAAGCCGTTCGGCTTCGACCTGCCATCGGCACGCGCTCTGAACGCGCAGCTGCGCCAGGCGCTCGACGAGAACCAGATCTACCGGATCGACCACTACCTCGGAAAGGAGACGGTGCAGAACATCCTGGCGCTGCGCTTCTCCAACGGGTTCTTCGAGCCGCTGTGGAACCGCCAGAACATCGACCACGTGCAGATCACCGCCGCCGAGACGGTCGGCGTCGAGAAGCGCGGCGCGTTCTACGAGAACACTGGCGCGCTGCGCGACATGGTGCCGAACCACATCATGCAGCTGCTGGCAATGGTGTCGATGGAGGCGCCGATCTCGTTCGAGGCGGACGCGGTGCGCGACGAGAAGTCGAAGGTGCTGGCCGCCGTGCACAAGCTGGCACCCGAGGACATCGTGCGCGGGCAGTACGCTGCCGGCAGCATCGCCGGCCGGGCGATGGTCGGCTACCGCGAGGAACCGGACGTGTCGCCCGACAGCCGCACCGAAACCTTCGTGGCGATGAAGCTGTCGATCGACAACTGGCGCTGGTCCGGCGTGCCGTTCTACCTGCGCACCGGCAAGCGGCTGACCACGCGCAAGACCGAGATCGCGATCCACTTCAAGCAGGCGCCCTACGCGCTGTTCCGCGAAACTCCCGTGGACAAGCTGACCCCCAACATCATGGTGCTGCAGATCCAGCCCAGCGAAGGGGTGACGATGCAGTTCTCGGCCAAGGTGCCCGGTCCCACCGTCAAGCTCGGCGGCGTGCGGATGAAGTTCGACTACGCCGACTGGTTCCAGGAGGGACCGAGTACCGGCTACGAGACGCTGATCTACGACTGCCTGATCGGCGACGCCACGCTGTTCCAGCGCGCCGACAACATCGAGGCGGGGTGGAGCGTGGTGCAGCCGGCCCTCGATGCCTGGCATGCCGGAGGCGGCGACCTGCATCCCTACGCCGCCGGCAAGGCCGGTCCGGACGCGGCGGATGCCCTGCTGGCCCGCGACGGACGGCACTGGCTGAGGCTGAACGCATGATGATCCCGCCGCGCGCGCCGCCGTCGTCGCGCGTCAGGCTGCTGGTGTCGGACATCGACGGCACCATCATCGGCCCGGACAAGCAGCTCGCCCCGTCCACCCTGGCGGCGGCGGAGAAGCTGCGCGCGGCCGGGATCATGCTGTGCCTGGCGAGCAGCCGGTCGGTGCGCGGGATGCGCATGTATCTTGGGCAGCTCGGGATCGACACGCCGGCCGCGGGCCTGAACGGCGGCGAGATCATCGCGGCCGATGGCACCGTGCTGGAGCTGCAGTCGCTCGCTCCCGAGGCGGCACGGCTCGCAGTGGAAACGCTGACCACCAACCGCATCGAGTGCTGGCTGTTCACCGGGCACCAGTGGGTGATCCGCGACGCCGCCGGCGCCTTCGTGCCGCGCGAGCAGAAGGCGGTGCAGTTCGAGCCGACGGTGGTGGACAGCTTCGAGCCGTTCTACGACCGGATCGGCAAGATCATGGGCGCCACCACGGATTATCCCCTTCTGGAGCGGGTGGAGATCGAGCTGCAGGCGATGCTGCAAGGAGAGGTCAGCGCGCACCGCTCCTCGCCCTGGTATCTCGACATCACCCATCCCAAGGCCAACAAGGGACACGCCGCGTTGCGCCTGGCCGAGATCCTGGGCGTCGACCGCTCGGAACTCGCCTGCATCGGCGACATGGACAACGACATCTCCATGCTGCAGGCCGCCGGCCTCGGCGTGGCGATGGGCAACGCGCCGACGCAGGTGGCGGAGGCGGCGCATTTCGTGACCGCGACCAACGCGGAGGATGGCTGGGCGCAGGCGGTCGAGGAGCTGATCCTGCCGCGCGCGCTGGCTGCCTAGGAAAGGAAAGCACGATGGCCGAGCCGAGGAAGATCAGCCTGGTGCTGGCCGACGTGGACGGCACGCTGGTAACCAAGGAGAAGATCCTCACCGAGCGGGCGATCCGCGCGGTGCAGGCCCTGCGCGAACGCGGCATCCGCTTCGCCGTCACCAGCGGCCGACCGCCGAAGGGGATGGGCATGCTGATCGAGCCGCTCGGCATCACCGAGCCGATCGCGGGCTTCAATGGCGGCCTGTTCGTGCATCCCGACCTGTCGATCATCGAGGCGAAGACG
Organism: uncultured Acetobacteraceae bacterium; assembly: GCA_964245705.1. GTDB lineage: Bacteria > Pseudomonadota > Alphaproteobacteria > Acetobacterales > Acetobacteraceae > Lichenicola. The sequence continues at coordinate 1,529 of CAXTOD010000021.1, read as the reverse complement.
CTGCCGCGCGAGGCAGCCGAGAAGACGATCGAGGTGCTGCGCGACCACAAGGTCGACGTCTGGGTCTACAGCGGTGAAGACTGGCTGGTGCCGGACGCGAAAGGGCCGCACGTCGATCGCGAACAGTGGACGGTGAAGTTCGCGCCCAAGGTAACGAGCGACTTCGGCGCGGCGCTGGACTCCGCAGTCAAGATCGTCGGCGTCAGCGACGATCTGGAGCTGATGAAGAAGGTCGAGCGCGACGCGCAGGAGGCGCTCGGCGAGAGCGCGTCGGCGGCACGCTCGCAGCCGTACTATCTCGACGTGACGCACCCGCACGCCAACAAGGGCGACGTCGTCACGAGCCTGGAACGCATGCTCGGCGTCAAGGCGGGGGAGATCGCCACCCTGGGCGACCAGCCCAACGACGTGCTGATGTTCCGCAAGAGCGGCCTGTCGATCGCGATGGGACAGTCCGGCGACGAGGTGAAGCAGGCCGCCACCCACGTGAGCGACTCCTCCGAGGAGGAAGGCTTCGCCAAGGCGATCGAGCGCTACGTGCTGGGAGAGGAGCGATGAGCAGCGACGCCACCACCGGCCGGGTCGAGGTTCTGGACGACGCCGAGGCGGTCGCGCACTACGCCGCCGACTTCCTGACCGGGCGGGCAATCGCAGCCGACGGACCGTTTACGGTGGCGCTGTCCGGCGGCTCGACGCCGAAGCGCCTGTACGAGATCCTGGCCAGCGGCAGCCATGCCAAGCGGTTCCCGTGGGACCGGGTGCAGTTGTTCTTCGGCGATGAGCGTTTCGTGTCGCCTGACGACGAGTCCAGCAACTACAACATGACGAACCTGGCGCTGCTGTCGCACGTGCCGGTGCCGCCGAACTCGGTGCACCGCATGCCGACCGACGGCGATCCGGCCGATGCGGCCCGCCGCTACGAGCGCGAGCTGCGGACGCAGTATGGCACGGAAACCTTGCAGCCGGACCGGCCGCTGTTCGACGTGGTGCTGCTGGGCCTGGGCGAGAACGGCCACACCGCCTCGCTGTTCCCGGGCACCGACGCGCTGGAGGAGCGCGAGGCCTGGGTCACGTCCTGCGTGCCGCACGACGCGCCGCACACGCGCCTGACCCTGACCTATCCGGCCATCGCCAGCAGCCGCACGGTGCTGTTCCTGGTGGCAGGGGCGGGCAAGGCCGAGGTGGTGGCCAAGGTGCGTGGCGGCGACGCCACCTTGCCGTCGACGCACGTCACGACGGAAGGCGAGCTGATCTGGGTGCTGGACCGGGCCGCCGCCGGATCCGCGTCCCATGGATGACCCGGCCCAGGCGCTGAAACGACAGGTGGGCGCCGAGGCGGCCCGGCTGGTCGAGGACGGCATGGTGGTGGGCCTCGGCACCGGCTCCACCGCCGCCTGCGTGATCGACAGCCTGGGCGAGCGGGTGAGGGATGGCCTGCGCTTCGTCGGCATCCCGACCTCCAAGCGCAGCGAGGCGCAGGCGCGCGCACTCGGCATCCCGATCGCGAGCTTTGCCGACCACGCCGAGAT
>CAXTOD010000020.1:0-18130 GCA_964245705.1 uncultured Acetobacteraceae bacterium | reverse complement strand
GCGAGATCCCGTTCGCCTTTTGCCACGGCGCGGCGGCGATGGGTCGCCTGCTCGACGCGGCGCCGGAGGTGGAGGCGGTGTTCGCGGTGTCGGACCTGGCGGGGGTCGGCGCGCTGATGGAATGCCGCAGGCGGGGCATCGACGTGCCGGGCCGGCTGTCGCTGCTCGGCTTCGGCGACTTCGAGGTCGGCCAGCAGGTGGTGCCGGCGCTCAGCACCGTGTCGGTCGATTTCGGCGATCTCGGGGACCGGGCCGGGCGGCTGGTGGTCGAGCTGCTGCGGCAGCCGGGCACGGGAGGCGACAGGATCGTCGACGTGGGCTTCACGGTGGTCGCCCGGGGTACGACCCGGAGCCGGCCATCAGCAGCCGGAACCACATGAGGAGGCAGACACCATGACGGATCACCAGCACCCGCCGGCAGGCAGCCGGATCGCGCTCGTCACCGGCGCCGGGAGCGGCATCGGGCGCGCCGTCACGCTGGCGCTGCTGGCAGACGGCTGGTCGGTGGCGCTGGCCGGACGGGATGCCGGGAGACTGGAGGAGACGGCCGGGCTGGCGGGCGACGTGGCGGCGCGGACCCTGGTGCAGGCGACCGACGTGGCCGATCCGCGCTCGGTGGATGCGCTGTTCGCGGCCGTCCACGCGCGGTTCGGGCGGCTCGACCTGCTGTTCAACAATGCCGGCACCAACGTGTCGGGCGTGCCGTTCGAGGAGCTGAGCTTCGCAGACTGGAACACGGTGGTGTCGGTCAACCTGACCGGGGTGTTCCTGTGCGCGCAGGGCGCGTTCCGGATGATGAAGGCGCAAGAACCCCGCGGGGGCCGGATCATCAACAACGGCTCGATCTCGGCGCACGCGCCGCGTCCGGACTCGGCGGCCTATACCGCGACCAAGCACGCGGTCACCGGGCTGACCAAGACGCTGTCGCTGGACGGGCGGCCCTACGACATCGCCTGCGGGCAGATCGACATCGGCAACGCCGCCACCGCGATGGCGGCGCGCATGCAGACCGGCGCCAAGCAGGCGGCGGGACACATGGCGGTGGAGCCGATGATGGACGTGCGCGATGTCGGCCGCAGCGTGGTGCTGATGGCGTCCCTGCCGCTCGACACCAACATCCCGTTCCTGACGGTCATGGCCAACGCCATGCCGTTCCTTGGCCGGGGGTGACGGCATGCCCTGGCGGGCAGGCCGTGCTCCGTCAGGGCTTGATCCGGTCGGTGGCAGCGGCGGGGCAGAGCCCGATCAAAGCGGCAGGCGGGCTTTGACATGACTTTCGAAACCATCTTCGACGCCCGCCATCACGGGTTTGGAACAACCTGGGCCGGACTCACGTTCACGGCAGCAGGAGTTCTTTTCGTTTCCGAGGCGTATCTTCTACGACGATCTTTGCCATCAGGTTCGCGACGAGCTTCCCGGACGGCTTTATCCTGGGGCTTGTTGATCTTTTCATTATCTTTGACGGTTGGAAACTTGATTTCAACGATCCTGAAAGAATGTCTCGTCAGGTCGGACCTTGGAAACAGGCACTTCTCGATCGTCAGCGGTCCAATCACCGGTTTTCATCCTGCACCCCACACGGAACAAGGCTTCGTCGTGCAGGGACATCGCTTCTCCTGTCCCGATGCCCTGGCAGCGTCGGACGTTCAGCATGGACCCTTCTATGGAAGTCCGATCCGTGACGGGCTGCAGGGGCGCGTCACCTAATCCGGCAACTTGATCCTGCGGATAAAGGCCGCTCGGTAGATGCGGCTTTCGAAGCCTGATCTTTGGACGGAGCCGAGCATGGCGTGGCTGTCTGGCAGCAACGCCCGCGCATGGCGGCGCATGGCGGGACGTCGCGATCAGGAGACTAGCCTGGAACCTGCCAGCAGGCCGCGTCCTGAGCGTCGAGCGTTTCGTTTCCGAACAGGAGCGCCGGCGTGCCGGGCAGGGTCCAGGGCTGGTCGCCGTAGTTGAAGGCGAAGCACAGGCCGCCGCGCCGGCGCAGGCGGATGCCGGGCGGGAGCTCGACGGTGGGCAGCCCGGCCAGGTCGTGCAGGGCATGGCGCACCAGGGAGGACAGGAGCGGCTCGTCGGCCCAGGCGCCGCAGTACAGGATGCGGCCGTGGCGGATGACGGCGGGGCTGTCGTCGGCGTACCGGGCGAGGCAGGCGGCGCCGTCGCGCGGCTCCAGCCATTCGCGCCAGCGCTCGGCCTGTCCCTGCACCGCTTCGCCGGCGACCGGGTGACGCAGGCCCTCGCGGAGCGAGGCCACCTGCGTCACCCGGCACGGCAGCAGGGCCTGGAGCGGCCCGGGCGGCAAGGTGTCCGGGATCGCGAAGTCGGCCGTCTTGGACCCGCTGCGCGGCCCGAACAGCAGGATGGCGTCGGTCGCGGCGAAGGCCTGCATCGCGTCCGGTGCGATCGCCATCAGCGACGGCACCAGGACGGCGGCGTAGCCGTCGAGCGGGGCGCCGGGCGACAGGATGTCGACGTCGAGGCCGAGGCGGCGCACCGCCTCGTACCAGCGGTAGTGCAGCAGCAGCGCGTCGAAGCCTTGGCCCTGCGGCTGGATGTCGGCCATCCACAGGCTTTCGTAGTCGAGCACCATGGCCACCGGGGCGCGCCCGCTATCCGGCAGGGTTTCGGTGCCCAGGCTCAGCAGCAGGTCGTGCAGCTCGCGGCCGACGATGCCGACTTCGCGGCCGCCGGCGGACAGGCTGCGGTCCGGGCGGTGCAGGCCGGCGTGCATCTGTTCCTGCGCGAAGGGCGCCTGGCGCCAGCGGAAGTAGCTGACCACCTCGGCACCGTGCGCCAGCGCCTCCCAGCTCCACAGGCGGACCATGCCGGGCTTCGGCACCGGGTTGTGCCGGGCCCAGTTCACCGGTCCGGGCTGCTGCTCCATCACCCACCAGCGGCCGCGGCCGACGCCGCGGTACAGGTCGTGGTGGAAGGGGGCGATATCGGGCAGCGAGGTTTCGGCCCATCCGGCGCGCTCGGGCTCGCTGAACGGGAAGCGCTCCAGGAAGCCGAGGGGGTAGGAGTCCCAGCTGGCGACGTCGTACTCGCGGCCGACCGTCCAATGGTCGAACTCGGTGAAGAAGCCCATGAAGTTGTGGGTGACGAAGCGGCCGGGCGAGCGGGCGCGCAGGATGGAAGCCTGCATGGCGCCGTAGGCCGCCACCTGGTCCGAGGAGAAGCGCCGGTAGTCCAGCCGGGCGATCGGGTTGGTCTCGGTCACGGCGCCGACCGGGGCGTCGATCTCGTCGAAGCTGGCGGCTTCCATGGACCAGAACACGGTGCCCCAGCGCGCGTTCAGGGTGGCGACGTCGCCGTAGCGCGCGCGCAGCCAGGTGCGGAAGGCGGCGACGTCGTGCGGGCCGTAGGACAGCACGGTGTCGTGGCAGCCGAACTCGTTGTCCACCTGCCAGCCGACGATCGCCGGGTGCTCGCCGTAGCGCTCGGCCAGCTTCTCGACGATGCGGCGGGACTCGCGCCACCAGTCGGGCGAGGAGAAGCTGGTGTGGCGGCGCGAGCCGAAGCCGCGCACACGGCCCTCGGCGTCGACCGGCAGGATGCCGGGGTGGCGCAGCACCAGCCAGCGCGGCGGGGTGGCGGTCGGCGTGCCCAGCACCACGCGCAGGCCGGCATGGCCCAGCACGTCGAGGGCGCGGTCGAGCCAGCTCCAGTCGAGACGGTCCGGCTCGGGCTCGATCCGGCTCCAGGCGAACTCGCCGACACGGACGTGGGTGATGCCCATCCGGCGCATCGCGCGCGCGTCCTCGGCCCACCAGGTTTCGGGCCAGTGTTCCGGATAGTAGCAGACACCGAGCATGAACGGTTCCTCCGGTCTCGGGCGCGGCGGCTCAGCCCTGGCTGCCGTTGAGCAGCGTGCGGCCGTCCGGCGCGAACAGGTGGCAGGCTTCCGGCACGACCAGCACCTGCACGGCGTCGCCGATGGTCTCGCGCGCCAGCCCCTCGGTGCGCAGCAGCAGCGCGGTGCCGTCGGAGGCGGTGAGGTGCAGGATGGTCTCGGCACCCAGGTGCTCGGCGAGGTCCACGGTCGCGGACAGGACCAGGCCGGCGCCCGCCTCCCCGCTTCGCAGCAGGCGCAGGTGCTCGGGCCGTATCCCCAGCGTCGCCTCGCCGTGCGGCGCGTCCGGCAGCGGGAAGGCCAGGCTGCCGCCGCCGGCGAGCCGTGCGGTAATCCCCTGCCCGTCCCCGTCGCCGCCTGCCGGCGCCAGCGTCGCCTGAAGAAAATTCATGCGCGGGGAGCCGAGGAAGCCGGCGACGAACAGGTTGTCGGGGCGGTGGTACAGCTCCAGCGGCGTGCCGACCTGCTCTATGCGGCCGGCGCTGAGCACCACGATCTTGTCGGCCATGGTCATCGCCTCGACCTGGTCGTGGGTGACGTAGATCATGGTGGCGCCGAGCTGGCGGTGCAGGCGCAGGATCTCCACCCGGGTCTGCAGCCGGAGCGCCGCGTCCAGGTTGGACAGCGGCTCGTCGAACAGGAACACCACCGGCTCGCGCACCATGGCGCGGCCGATCGCGACGCGCTGCCGCTGGCCGCCGGACAGCTGCGACGGGCGACGCTTGAGCAGCGGCGTCAGCTCCAGCGTGTTGGCGACGGAGGCGACGCGGCGCTCGATCTCCGCCTTGGGCATGTCGCCCATGCGCAGGCCGAACGAGATGTTCTCCGCCACCGTCATGTGCGGGTAGAGCGCGTAGGACTGGAACACCATGGCAATGCCGCGGTTGGCCGGCGGCACGCGCGTCATGTCGCGGCCGCCGATGCTGAGCGTGCCGTCGCTGATCTTCTCGAGCCCGGCGATCATGCGAAGCAGCGTGCTCTTGCCGCATCCCGAGGGGCCGACGAACACGCAGAACTCGCCGGGTGCCACGTGGAGGTCGAGGTCGCGGATGACCTCGTGGTCGCCGAAGCGCTTGGCGATGTGGCTGAGCTGGACGTCCGACATCGGTGCTAGTCCTCCGCGTCCAGGGTCAGCACGAGGGCGGTCTCGGGCTGCAGCTCCGGCAGCACGAGGCCGACGTTGCCGAGCAATGTGCCGGGAACCGCGAGGCCTTCTTCGAACAGCTGCCGGTGCGTGTCGGTGACGCGGGCCGGGACCGCCTGCGGGAGGGGTGCGCGGATCCGGTAGCGGGCCTGGCGGTCGAGGCCGGGCAGGAACAGCGGCGCCGGGATGCGGCGGTCGGCGCTGGCGGTCTGCATCACGCACCAGGCGGCGTGGCGGCGATCCTCGGCGACGACGCCGCGGGCTTCCCGCCCTGCCCGCTTCGGCACCGCGACGTGCAGGCCGCCATGCAGCAGCGGGCGCAGCTGCTTGTGCAGCGCGATCCAGGCGGCGAGCTCGGCGCGCTCGGGGTCCGTCATGCGCAGCGGGTCGAGCTCGACGCCGAGATGGCCGAACAGCGCCACCGCGGCGCGGAAGCCGAGCGCGTGCACCCGGCCGGTCTGGTGATTGGGGCTGGCCGACACGTGCGCGCCCATCACCTCGGGCGGATACAGGCGCGAGAAGCCGCGCTGGATGGCGACGCGGTCGAGCGCGTCGGTGCAGTCGGAGGTCCAGACGCGGTGGGTGCGGCGAAGCATGCCGAAGTCGGGCCGGCCGCCGCCGGACGCGCAGCTCTCGATCTCCAGATGGGGATGCGCCGCGCGCAGGCGGTCGATCATCGCGTGCAGCGCCAGCACGTGGCGGTGGTAGGCCGGGCGGCCGTCGCGGCTCGCGGCCGCCACGAGGTCGCGGTTCATGTCCCACTTCAGGTAGCCGATCGGGTGCGCGCGCAGCAGGACGTCGATCTGGTCCTCGATGCGGGCCGCGATCTCGGGCCGGGTGATGTCGACCACAAGCTGTCGGCGGGCGGTGCGCAGCGGGCGGCCCTCGACGTGCAGCACGGCGTCAGGGAACGCGCGGTGGAGGTCGCTGTCTGGGTTGACGCATTCCGGCTCCACCCAGAGGCCGAACTGCATCCCCAGGCCGACCACGTGTCCGGCCAGCGGGCCGAGGCCGTCGGGATACTTGCCCGGGTCCGGCACCCAGTCGCCGAGGCCGGCGCGCTCGTGGTGGCGGCCTCGCATCCAGCCGTCGTCCAGCACGAAGCGCTCGATGCCGAGGGATGCGGCGGCGTCGGCCTGCGCCTTGAGGGTTCGGAGGTCGTGGTCGAAGTAGTTGCCTTCCCAGGTGTTCAGCGTCACCGGGCGCGGGGTCGAGGCGGCGGAGAACGGCAGCACGTGGCGGCGGACGTGGCGGTGGAACCGCTGCGACAGGCCGTTCAGGCCGGTCTCGGACAGGGTGGCGTAGATCGTCGGTGCATCGAGCGCCTCGCCGGGGAGGAGGATCTGCTCGCCGGGATGCAGCAGCAGGCCGGCCAGCACCAGGGCGCGGCCGTCCTCCAGGCGCTCGGCGGCGATGCAATGGTTGCCGCTCCAGCCGAGCTGCACCCCGTGCACCAGGCCGGAGTCCTCGTCGAAGCCGGGCCGGCCGCCGATCAGGGCGGGAACGTGCTCGTGCGAGCCGCGGCCGCGGCGGGTGTCCACGGCGAAGGAGCCGCCGTCCAGCACGGTGCGCCGCTCGGTGAACTCGTGGCCCCAGTGGCCGTCCAGAACCAGCAGCTCGGTGGCGTCCTGCGGCCACAGGATGGCGCCGGCGCCGAGACGCTCCACCCGGAGCGGGGTGTCGCCGCGGTTGACGATCGTGCAGTCCTGGGTGAGCACGTCGTCGTCCGGATGGAGGCCGAGGCGGAGCACGCAGCCGAGCCGCGCCACCAGGTCCTCCAGGCGCAGGATCAGCGCCGGTCCGGCGTGCTCCGCGGTTTCCAGCCGGAACTCGGCGGTCCAGTCGCGCCCGTCGTCGCGCACCGCGGCAAAGGCGGGCTGCCGGGTCGGGCCGGCGCCGAGCGTGGGCAGCAGCAGCGCGTCGGTGTGGTCCTGGTCGAGGGCGTTGCGGGCGCGGCTGCGCAGCGCCGGCAGGACGGCGAGGTCGAGCCCGTCGGGCAGGCGCGGGCCCCAGTAGGCGATCTCGGGGCTGGAGCCGTGGGGCAGCAGCAGCAGGGTGACGTGTGCGCCGTCGAGGCGCAGGGCGGGCGGGATGACGGTCATCCCTTGGTGGCGCCCAGTGTCAGTCCGGTCACGAAATGGCGCTGCATCAGGAAGAACAGCAGCACGGAGGGCGCCGCCGCGATCAGGGCGCCGGCGGACATCAGCTGCCAGGAGGCGAGCCACATGCCGCTGAGCGCCTGCAGGCCCGCGGTCACCGGGCGGGCACTGTCGGACTGCACCAGCACCAGCGCCCAGAAATAGTCGTTCCAGATGAAGGTGAACACCAGCACGGCGAGTGCTGCCAGCGCCGGGCGCACCAGCGGCAGCACGATGTGCCAGAAGATGCGCAGCTCGCTGACGCCGTCGAGCCGTGCGGCTTCTGCCAGCGCGTCGGGCAGCTCGCGCATGAAGTTGCGCATGAACAGCGTGCAGAACCCGGTCTGGAACGCCATGTGGAACACCACCAGCGCCCAGATGGTGTCGTAGAGCGGGATCACGTGGATCATCAGGTCGCGGACCGGGATCATCAGCACCTGGAACGGCACGAAGTTGCCGCCGATGAAGATGGCGAACAGGGCGAGGTTGCCGCGGAAGCGGAACTTCGCGAGCGCGTAGCCCGCCATCGAGGACAGGGCGAGCGTGCCGGCGACGGCGGGCACGGTGATCAGAACGCTGTTGAGCAGGTAGCGGCCCATTGGCGAGCTGGTGAACACCGCGCGGTAGTTGTGCACGGCCATGATCCGGTCGGGCCAGCCCCAGTAGTTGCCGCGCGACAGGTCCTCCAGCGAGCGGATGGAGGTGAGCGCGATCGCCAGCAGCGGCAGCAGCCAGATCAGCAGCGCGATCGGCACCGCGGCGTTGTAGTTGAACCGTCCGAGCGGGCGGGCGTCCTGGATCGGTGCGGGGAACATGGTGCTATCTCCGCTCCCGGCGCAGCAGCGACCACAGGAAGAAGGCGATGTAGACGTCCATCAGCAGGAACAGCACGGTGGCGATCGCGGCACCGTAGCCGTAGCGGAACGAGTGGAAGGTCTGGTCGTACATGTAATAGGCCAGCACGGTGGAGGAATCGAACGGGCCGCCCTTGGTCATGATCGACACCAGGTCGAACGAGCGCAGGGCGCCCACCACGCACACCACCACGGCGATAAAGGTGGCCGGCCTGAGCTGCGGCAGGATGACGTGGCGGAACAGCCGGAAGCGGGACGCGCCGTCCAGGCGTGCGGCTTCCACCAGTTCCGGATTGATCGCGGTCAGGCCGGTCAGGTACAGGATCATGCAGTACGCGGTCTGCGGCCAGAGGCCGGCGATGATCACGCCGGCAGTGGCCCAGTTCTCGTTCTCCATCAGCGCCACGCGCGGCAGGTGGACGGCGTGCAGCACGACGTTCAGCAGGCCGAAGTTGACGTTGAAGAACCAGCTGAACACCAGGCCGACCACCACCTGGCTGATCACGAACGGGAAGAAGAACAGCGACTTGTAGAACCGCATGCCGGGAATGGTCTGGTTCAGGAACAGCGCCAGCAGGAGGCCGAACACCGGCGCCAGCATGTAGGCCAGCAGCCAGTACACGTTGTTCTCGAGAGCGGTGTAGAACGTGTCGTCGTGCAGCAGCTCTGTGTAGTTGTTGAAGCCGACGTAGCGCATCGGGTGGATGCCGTCCCAATCGTGCAGGCTGATCCAGAGCGAGTCCAGGATCGGCCAGATCACGAACACGGCGAAGAACAGGCAGCCCGGCGCCAGCAGGATCGCCGGCGTCAGCGCCATCTGGTGCCGGCGCCACCAGCTCTCGCCTGCGAACGGAGCGGCGGCGGCGAACGGCGACAGGGTCGAGGAGGATGATGCCATGTTGCCTGCCTGCCGTCGTTGCCTATGGGAGCCGGCAGCTCAGCTTGGCACGGAACCGTAGATGCGCTGCCGGGCGCGTTCGATCTCGGCGAGGATGCGGTCGAGACGGGCCGGGTGGACCATGAACTGCTGGAAGCCCTTCATCGCGATCGTGGCGAGGTCCTCGCTGGTGTCGCGGTCCAGGAACTGGGTCAGGTCGGCGGCGCTGTTCAGCATCTTCTGGCCTTCCTGCAGGAAGCGGTCGTCGAGCACGGTGGCGTGGATGTTCTCGGGGATCTGCTTCTCGGTGCGGTTGATCATGGTCTGCACGTCGGCGCGCATCATGAACTGCAGGAACTTGCGGGCGTCGGCCTTGTTCTTGGCGCCGGCCGGGATGTGCACGGTATCGACCGGCGCCTCCTCGGCGCGCGGCAGGCCGGGGGTGATGGCGGGGAAGTCGCTGAACGCCATCTTCGGCAGCGCTTCGGCCGGGATGCTTTCGGTGATGAAGTTGCCGATCAGCATCATGGCACCCGTGCCCTGGTAGAGCTGCGACTGCGCTTCCTGCCAGGACAGGCTGGTATGGTTGGCGACGAAGCACTTCCTGTCGAGCAGCTCCTTCCAGTGCGCGAACACCGCCTTCACCTTCGGGTCGGTCCAGGCGACCTTGCCCGCCATCAGCGTCTGGTGGAAGTCGTAGCCGTTGGTGCGCAGGTCGAGGTAGTCGAACCAGCCGGCGGTCGGCCACAAATCCTTGCTGCCGATCACGATCGGGTCGATCCCGGCGCCGCGCAGCTTGTCGCAGGCGCCCAGCATGTCGTTCCAGCTGCCGATCACGCCGAGGCCGTTCTTCTGCAGGAGGTCGGCGCGGTAGTAGATGCCCCACTGGTAGGTGCTGTACGGCACGCCGTACTGCTTGCCGCGGTCGGTCACGCCCGCGACCGCCTGGGCCGGGAACTGCGCCTTCATCTCCGGCGTCCACAGGTCGCTCACGTCCTCCAGCAGGCCCGGGGTGGAGAGCTGGCGCATGCGGTTGCCGGTGTACCAGAGCACCACGTCCGGCGGCGCCGAGGTCAGCCAGTTGCGGATCGACTGCTTGTAGCTTTCGTGGTCGTACACGTTGAAGCGGACGTCGATGCCGGGGTTCTCGGCCTTGAACCTGGCGACCACCGCCTCGAACGCGGCGCGGGGTGCGGCGTCGGAGGTGTCGGCGTTGAACACCAGGGTGGCGGCCCGCGCCAGCACGGGCATGGCGACGCCGAGCGCTGCGAGGGCGGCGAGCCACGTCCTGGCCCAGGCCGCGGAGCGGCCCGACTTCCGGTAAAGCATGAGCGTTCCTTCCCGAGCTGGTCCCTTATGCGGCGACGGCCGGTTTTTCCGGCGACCATGGCGGTAGACTAGGAAGGAAGCGGCTTTCCTGTCGTCCGCTTTGGGCGCAGATTTGTCCTGGATCCTAAGGTCGGGGCGGGAGGAAGGGGACCATGGACAGCGCGCCCGATCCGTTCCGGGTCCGCGCGGACGTGTTCCACGCCGGGCCGTCGAAATCCATGCTGTTGATGGCCCAGCCGCACACGCACAGCCAGGTCGAGCTGAACCTGCTGCTGTGCGGCGAGGCGGTGTATGCCTTCCAGGGCCGCGAGCTCGCGCTGCGGAGCAACGACCTGGCGCTGTTCTGGGGGGCGTTCCCGCACCAGACGATCCGGGTGGCGCCCAGGACCCGGTTCATCTGCATCTACGTGCCGATCGAGATGTTCCTGGGACTGAAGCTGAGCACGCGGCTGCAGTTCGCGGTTCTCGCCGGCGGCATGGTGGTGGCCTGTCGCGACGGCAGGGGCGCCGCGTCCGCGCTGCGCCTCGACCTCGCGCGCCTGGAGGTGCTGCATCATGCCCTGGTCGACGGGGACTCGCAGATGTCGGAGCTCGACCAGGCGGAGCTCGAGCTGTGCCTGCGCCGCATCGACCGGCGCGGCTGGAACGACCTCGCCCGGCTGGATGCCGGGTCCGGGACGACGCCCTGCCCGAACCGGTCGGTCAAGGTGATCGCCATGATCCGCCACGTGCTGGCGCATGCCGCGGGCCCGTTGCGCGTCGCCGACGTGGCCCGGGTGGCCGGGCTGCACGAGAACCATGCGATGGGGGTGTTCCGGCAGGCCACCGGCATGACCATCAACGGCTTCCTGACCCGGTGCCGCCTGCACAGGGCGCAGGAGCTGCTGCTGTCGACCGACCGCGACGTCACCTCCATCGCCCTGGAGGTCGGCTTCAACTCGCTGTCGCGCTTCTACGAGTGCTTCAGCCGCCAGGTTGGGCAGTCGCCGCGACGGTTCAGGATCTCGGCACAGGTTCCCGATCCGGTGTCGCTGTCGTCGCTGACGGCGGCGCGGACTTAGGCGGGGACTTAGGCGGGGACGACGGGCGTGGCGCGTGCGCCATGCCGGTCCTGGGGGGACGGGTGAGCCCGTTCGAGATTTCCGAGGTGCCTGTCATGGATGGGATCAACCATCCGAACGACACCGGCGGCCCGAGGCGGGGACGCTGCCTGTGGCGAGGACTGCACAAGGGCCGGAGCCCGGCCTCCGGACACGCGCCGGTGGCGGCGACCGGTCGCGGCCGGTCCCGCCCTTGACGACCTACCTTTCCCCTCGACGCGTCGTCGGCGTCCTTTACAAATCGTGATGAAACCCCTGCCCGGCATGCGCTAACATGTTGAGACACCTCACGAAATCGGTCTGGCACAAGTGTTGCTGCTCTTGATGGGACGTCCGTCGTCCAACGCTCAAAAGGGTAACATCATGGGTTTGCGCATCTCCCTGCTCGCCTTGGCTGCCGTGTCGGCGGTGGCCTGCGGTGCCGGAACGGCACATGCAACCACGTTCCTGGGAACCGACGCGTTCAAGGACGACAGCACCGGCAACAACGGCCTGAACTTCACGACCAGCTACAACACGCCGTCCATTTCCTTCAGCGAAACGGCCGGGCAAACGTACAGCACGCCCGACCTGCTGACCATCAAGTCGACCGACTCGAACGGTTCGTTCTTCGGCACCACCGAGACCGACCAGATCGAGGTGGACTTCACGTTCACCCAGCCCAGCAGCGGCAGCGGCAGCGTGAGCGGGTCGGGGAGCGAGACCGTGTACACGTTCCTTGGCTTCGTTAACGGGTCGGACGAGAGCATCACCTGGAACAACCCGGGCGCCATCACCTTCACCGACGGCGCGGTGCTCGACGTTTCCCTCGGGAACGCCGTCTTCTCCACCGACGGCTCGACCAACACCGCGGCGATCTCGGCCAGCTTCAAGGACGTGAAGGACCCCACGGCCACCGCCGTTCCCGAGCCGATGTCGATCGCGCTGCTCGGGTCCGGCCTGTTCGGCCTCGGCCTGGTGGCCCGGCGCAGGCGCGGCTGATCCTTCCGGAGGGGGTTTGCGGGCCGCTCGGACTCCGGGCGGCCCCGTCCTGCTCGGCTCGCGTGGACGCGCCGACCGCGACGGGGCTGCAGCAGCGGCTTGCGCCCGTCCACCGGCATCGATGCCGCCATGGCCTCCTGACCGCCGCGGCCGGCGCTGGCCGGGCGGGCGTGGCGGCGTCGATGCGATAGCGACACAAACGGCCTGACGTCGGGGTGCGGTTGCGGTAGTATCCGCGCATGCCGCCGCCGCGTTCCCGGTCCGATGTCTGAGCACGCCCTTCCCCCCGACGCGGCGGCCGTGATCCGCCACCAGCGCCTGTGCGCGCTGGCGAGCTACGGCGCGATCGAGGCGGGGCCGTCGGGCGCGCTGGACAGCCTGGTGCAGCTGGCCGCCCGGCTGTGCGACGCCCCCACCGGGCTGATCACCCTGGTGGACGAGGCGCGGCAGGTGTTTCAGGCGCGGGTGGGGTTTTCCGGCCCCGCGGACGCCCCGCTGGAGGTCGGGTTCTGCCCGCTCGTGGTGGAGCGGGGCACACCCGTGGTCATTCCCGATGCTCTCGCCGATCCCGTCCATGCGGAGAACGCCGCAGTCCGGGGCGGCGTGCGCTTCTATGCCGGGGTGCCGCTGCTCGCGGACGGGCGGCACGTGCTCGGCACCCTGTGCGTGCTCGACGCGGTGCCTCGCCCGGACGGCCTGACGCCGGCGCAGCTCGAGATGCTGCAAACGCTGGCCGTGCAGGTGATCAGCCAGTTCGAGCTGCGCCGGTCGCTCGCGCAGCGGGACGCGCTGCTGGCCGAGCAGCAGGCCACCCTGCGCGAGCGCGACGCCCTGGTCCGGGCACAGGCCGCCATCGCCGTGGCGGACGGCAACCTGGACGCGATCCTGCCCGCGGTGGTGGCGCACGCGCTGGACGCGCTGCCGGCGGCCGATCGCGGCGTGCCTGAGCTGATCGACGGCGACGCGCTGGAGCATCGCGCCGTGGGCGGCACGCTTGCGCCGCACCGGGGCCTGCGCGTGCCGCTGTGCGGCAGCCTGGCCGGCAGCTGCGCCGCCGCGAACCGCCCGGTCGTGGTGGACGACGCGCGGAACGACCGGCGGGTGGTCCGCACCCTGATCGAGACGCTCCACCTGCGTTCTGCCGTGCTGGTGCCGGTGGCGCGCGGGGACCAGGTGCTGGGCGTGCTCAAGCTGCAGTCGAGCCGGCCGAACGGGTTCGGCCAGCGCGACCTGCAGGTGGTGCAGCTGTTCGCCGCCGCCGCCGCCGCCGGGCTGACGGAGGTGCGGGCGGCGGACGCGCGGAAGGCGATGCTGGCCGGCGCGCAGCGGCAGCAGGCCATCTTCGACAGCGCGGTGGACTTCGCCATCATCGCCACCGGGCGGGACGGACGGGTGACGGACTGGAACGCCGGCGCCGAGCGCATCCTCGGCTGGACGGTTGACGAGATGCGGGGCGAGGCGGTCGAGCGCATCTTCACGCCCGAGGACAGGGCGGCGGATCGGGCCGGCGAGGAGATGCGGCTGGTCCTGGAGCACGCGCGCGCGCTGGACGAGCGCTGGCACCTCAGGCGGGACGGCAGCCGGTTCTGGGCCAGCGGGGCGATGGTGCCGCTGCGCGACGGGCAGGATGCCAATGCCGGCTTCCTGAAGATGCTGCGGGACCGCACCGCGGAGCACCAGGCGGGCGAGGCCCTGCGCGAGGCGGAAGCGCGGCTGCGGGAAAGCGAGGACCATTTCCGGCACACCGTCGAGCTGAACCCGCAGGTTCCCTGGACCTGCGATCCGCAGGGCAGCATCACCTCCTACTCGACGCGCTGGCTCGACCTCACGGGCCAGGCCCCGGGGGAGCCCGACGGCGCGGGCTGGATCAAGGCGCTGCACCCGGACGACGTCGAGCCGACCACGACGCTGTTCTCGGCCTGCCTCGCCTCGGGCGAGCCGGTGGACACGGCGTATCGCATCCGGATCGCCGCGACCGGCGAGTACCGCTGGATGCGGGCGCGCGCCTATCCGCGCCGCGACGCGGACGGCCGGATCATCCGTTGGCACGGCATCGTGGAGGACGTGCACGACCGCAAGCTCGCCGAGGACCGCCTGCGCGCGAGCGAGGAGCGCTTCCGCGCCTTTGCCCAGGCGGTGCCCAACCACATCTGGACCGCGACGCCGGACGGCCTGGTCGACTGGGTGAACGAGCGGTCGCTGAGCTATGCCGGCACCGGTCCGGGCGACAGCCTGGGCGAGGGCTGGGCCGTCCGGGTGCATCCCGACGACAGGGCTGTCGTGCAGCAGCGCTGGGTCGCGGCGCTGGCGTCCGGCGAGCCCTACGAGGCCGAGTTCCGGCTCCGGCGCGGGGACGGCGCCTATCGCTGGCACCTGTCGCGGGCGGTGCCGTTCCGCGGCGCCGACGGGACGGTGCTGCGCTGGATCGGCACCAACACCGACGTCGAGGAGCAGAAGGCCACCGCGGAAGCGCTCGCACGGGCGAACGAAACGCTGGAGGTGCGCGTCACGGAACGCACGCGCGAACGCGACCGGGTGTGGAACTCCACCAACGACCTGATGGGCACGGCCGGGCTCGACGGCTACCTCCGGCGGGTCAACCCGGCCTGGTCGCGCATGCTGGGCTGGAGCGAGGTCGAGCTGCTGGCGCAGCCTTTCGCGGCGCTGCTTGATCCGGCCGACCAGCTCAGGACGGCCGAGGCGGTGCGGCGGCTTGCGGCGGGCGAAAGCGTGACCGACCTCGTCAGCGACCTCCGGCAGGACGACGGCGGCCGCCGCACCATCCTGTGGGACGCGGTGCCGGACGGGACGGTGTTCCACATCGTGGGGCGCGACCTGACGGCGCAGCGACGGGCGGAGGAGCAGCTCCGCCAGTCGCAGAAGATGGAGGCGGTGGGCCACCTCACCGGCGGGCTGGCGCACGACTTCAACAACCTGCTGACCGGCATCGCCGGCAGCCTGGAGCTGCTGGGCACCCGGATCGCGCAGGGGCGCCTGGCCGGGCTGGACCGCTACGTGACGACCGCCCAGGGGGCCGCCAGGCGGGCGGCGGCGCTGACGCACCGGCTGCTGGCGTTCTCGAGGCGGCAAACGCTGGACCCGAAGCCGACAAACGTGAACCGGCTGGTCGCCGGGATGGAGGAGCTGATCCGCCGCACCGTGGGACCCGCCATCGAGGTCGAGGTGCTGGGTGCGGCGGACCTGTGGCCGACGCTGGTGGACCCGCCGCAGCTGGAGAACGCGCTGCTCAACCTGTGCATCAACGCCCGCGACGCCATGACGCAGCCCTCCCCCGGAGGGAGCGCCGGCGAGGCCGGTGCGAGACCGGGGGGCGGACGGCTGACGATCGGGACCGCGAACCGACGGCTGGACGGGCGTGCCGCGCAGGAGCGCGACCTCCTGCCCGGCCAGTACGTGTCGCTGTGCGTCGGGGACACCGGCACGGGCATGACGCCGGAGGTGATCGCCAAGGCGTTCGACCCGTTCTTCACCACCAAGCCGCTGGGCCAGGGCACCGGCCTGGGCCTGAGCATGATCTACGGCTTCGCCCGGCAGAGCGGCGGGCAGGCGCGCATCGACAGCGAACCCGGGCGGGGCACCACGGTGTGCCTCTACCTGCCGCGCCACCTGGGCGAGGTGGAGGCGGGCGAGGCGCCTGCCGTCCCGGCCGAGCTGGCGCGGGCCGGACGGGACGAGACGGTGCTGGTGGTGGACGACGAGCCGACGGTGCGGATGCTGGTCACGGAGGTGCTGGAGGATCTGGGCTATGCCGCGATCGAGGCGGCGGACGGGGCTTCGGGCCTGCGCGTGCTGCAGTCCGACGTGCGGGTCGACCTGCTGGTGACCGACGTGGGGTTGCCCGGCGGCATGAACGGGCGGCAGGTGGCGGATGCCGCACGAGTGGCGCGGCCGGAGCTGAAGGTGCTGTTCATCACCGGCTATGCCGAGACGGCGATCCTCGGCAGCGAACACCTGGAGCCCGGCATGCACGTGATGACCAAGCCGTTCGCGATGGAGGCCTTCGCGGGGCGGATCAGGGAGCTCATCGCCGGCCGGTGACGGCGGCAACAGTGCGGGGGCCCGATCCGTCCGTCACAGGCCGGTCTTGGTGAGGCGTTCCGCGACCATCTCGTCGGTCAGCAGGACGTCGGGGTGCAGCAGGCGGATCGCGGCGAGGATGGCGGTGAACTTGTACCAGCCGCCGGAGGCCAGGACCAGCTTGCGGGCCGAGGACAGGTCGTCCGGGTGGATGGCGACGACGCGCTCGTTGATGTCGTGGTCGACGATGCGGCCGTCGGCGTCGATGAACCGGCACAGCACGTCGCCGACCGCGCCGGCCTCCTCCAGCGAGGCCAGCTCCGCCTGGCCGAGCAGGCCGAACTTGGCGATGGTCGAGCGGGGCGACAGGTCGCCGACGCTGACGATCGCGAGGTCGAGCTGGGCGACGCGGCGCGACAGGTCCTGCATGCCGGAATGGTGCATGAGGGCGGCGCGCGTGTGCACGTCGGGCGCGAACACCGGGGCGGCCATCAGGTAGCATTCCGCGGCGATCTGGTCGGCGAAGCGCCAGGCGAACTCCGACGGGTTGAAGGCGCTGACCCGCGTCAGGCCGCCCAGCAGGGAGACCACGCGGACGCCGTGATACGGCCGCTTCGGCAAGGAGGATAGTGCTGCGCTGAGGGTCTGGCCCCAGCCGAGGCCGATGCTCATGTTGTCGGCCAGCGCGTCGGCGACGTAGGCCCCGACCATGGTGCCGAGGATGCCGGCAAGCTTGCTCTCGTCGCCCGGCGAGGGGATCACGATGACGCGCTCGATCCCGTACTGCTTCTCGATGACGCGCTCGAGCTCGACGCAGCGGGTCAGGGAGGACTGCACCCGGATCTGCACGGTGCCGTCCTGCCGCGCCGCCGCCAGCATGCGCAGCACCCGCGCGCGGGTCATGCCGAGCTCCTGGGCGACCTGGTCCTGGGTCAGGCCCTCCATGTAGTAGAGCCAGGCGGCCCGGATCCGCAGGTCCTCCTCCAGGTCGAGATCGCTCATGGCCGCCGTGGTAGCACGGATCAGGCCGGCACGCTCCGGGCCAGCTCGGCGACCAGCGCCGACACCAGCGGCGCCGCCTCCACGTGCGGCATGTGTCCGGCCTCGACCCGGTGCAGCGCGATCCGGCCCGGCAGCGCGGCGGCGTGTTGCGGCGGGATGATCGCGTCCCGTGTGCCCCAGACCACCTTGGCGGGCACCGTCACGCGCCCGAGCACGTGCCGGAGCGAGATGCCTTGGGTGCCGTCCGGGAACGCCGCCTCGGCGAGCCTCTGCTGGCAGGAAACGTGGTCGCCGGTGCGTCCGCGCAGCGTGGCGCGGACAAAGGCGGGGGTGACGGCTGCGGGGTCGGCGAACAGCCGGCGGAGCCAGGGGGCCAGGCTCGCTTCCGAGCGGGCGCGGAGCAGGCCGGACAGGAAGCCGCCATCGATCTCGGGGCCCAGGCCCGCGGGTGCGAGGAGGCACAGCGCGGCCACCTCGACGATGCCGGCGTCGAGCAGGCCGAGCGCCACCGCGCCGCCCAGCGAGTGGCCGACCAGGACGCAGCGGCGGACGCCCTCCTCGTCGAGCACCGCCTGCACGGCGTCGACCAGGTCCTCGAAGCCGGTCGATCCGGCGGCTCCGGACCGGCCATGGCCGGGCAGGTCGAGCAGCAGCAGGCGGTGGCTGCCTTCCAGGCCGGACGACACCGCACGCCAGCCGGACAGGTCGCTGCCGAACCCGTGCAGGAACACCAGCGGCAGGCCGCCGGCCCGTGCCGGCTGGCCGCGCCATTCGCGGTGCAGGCCGGCCCGGAAGGGGCCCGGCGCCACCG
>CAXTOD010000019.1:0-18484 GCA_964245705.1 uncultured Acetobacteraceae bacterium | reverse complement strand
CGACAGGGTGTACGTGGGCCGCGACACGTCGTTCGGACAGGTCGCGGCGCATGTCGAGAACGACGGCCGGCGGATCACGCAGGCGCGCCTGGAGGCCGAGCAGCCGACGCCGGTCGCGGTTCGGCTGTCGCCGGAGCCGGGCGGACGGCGCCTGGCCGGCACGGTCGGCGACACCGGGCTGCTGTTGCAGACGCTGGGGGTGACCGGAGCGATCGCCGGGGGCGCCATGCGGCTGGACGGCCGCTTCGACGACGCGGCGCCGGGCAGGCCGCTGGCCGGCACCGTCACCGTCGGCCGGTTCGTGGTGCCGGACGCACCCCTGTCGGCGCGGATCGTGCGCAACCTGTCGATCTACGGCTGGCTGACCGCGCTGCCGTCGCCGCAGCTGGCGGTGGGCCGTCTGGTGGCACCGTTCACGCTGCGGGACGAGGTGCTGACCCTGACCGACGCGCGGGCGCACAGCGCGGCGCTGGGGGTGACGATGCAGGGCCGGATCGACCTCGCACGCCAGCGCCTCGACCTCCACGGCACCGTGGTGCCGGCCTGGGCGATCAACCAGCTGCCCGGCCGCCTGCCGCTGGTCGGGCGTCTGCTGAGCCCGGAAAAGGGCGGCGGGGTGCTGGCGGCCACGGTGTCAATCAAGGGGCCATTCTCCGCGCCGGACGTGCACGTGAACGCCCTGGCGGCGCTGGCGCCCGGCTTGCTCCGCCGCCTGCTGTTCGAGTGAGGCGAAACCGCAGCCGCGCTTGCCGGCTTGATGACCCGGGTGCGAGGCTGGACGGCCGGGGTCCCGGCGACGTGGGGGAGAACAGCTCATGAGCGGACGAGGCCCGGGTGCGCCCCGGATCACCGAAGGCCTGCCCCATCCGTTGGGCGCCACCTGGGACGGGCTGGGGGTGAACTTCGCGCTGTTCTCGGCCAACGCCACCCGGGTCGAGCTGTGCCTGTTCGACCCGACCGGCACCCAGGAGATCGCCCGCATCGAGCTGCCGGAGTACACCGACGAGGTGTGGCACGGCTACCTGCCGGACGCCCGGCCGGGCACGGTCTACGGCTACCGGGTGCACGGGCCCTATGCTCCCGACGCCGGGCACCGCTTCAACCCCAAGAAGCTCCTGCTCGATCCGTACGCGCTGGCCCATGTCGGCGAGCTGCGGCACGTCCCGGAAACCTTCGGCTACCAGCTCGGCCATCCCGACGGCGACCTCAGCTTCGACAACCGCGACAGCGCCGCCTTCGTGCCGAAATGCCGGGTGATCGATCCCGCCTTCACCTGGGGCCGCGACCGCCGCCCGCGTGTGCCGTGGGAGCGCACCATCTTCTATGAGACCCACGTGCGCGGCTACACCATACGCCACCCGGCGCTGCGCTTCGGCCAGGGCGGCACCTTCGTGGGCCTGGCGGCGGAGGAGGTGGTGGCGCATTTGCGCGACCTCGGCGTCACCTCGGTCGAGCTGCTGCCGATCCACATGTTCGCGGACGAAGGTCACCTGGCGAAGACCGGCCTCACCAACTACTGGGGCTACAACACGCTGGGCTTCTTCGCCCCCGACCCGCGCTACGCGTCCGGCCTCGGCAGCCACGTGTCGGAGTTCAAGGCGATGGTGGCGCGGCTGCACGAGGCAGGGCTCGAGGTGATCCTGGACGTGGTCTACAACCACACCGCGGAGGGCAACGAGAGCGGCCCGACCCTGTCGTTCAAGGGCATCGACAACGCGTCCTACTACCGGCTGCTGCCCGGTCAGGAGCGCTACTACATCAACGACACCGGCACCGGGAACACGGTGAACCTCAGCCACCCGCGGGTGCTGCAGATGGTCACCGACAGCCTGCGCTATTGGGTGACGGAGATGCACGTGGACGGGTTCCGCTTCGACCTCGCCACCATCCTGGGACGGGAAAGCTACGGCTTCGACGAGGGCGGCGGGTTCCTCGACAGCTGCCGGCAGGACCCGGTGCTGTCGGACGTGAAGCTGATCGCCGAGCCCTGGGACTGCGGGCCGGGCGGCTACCAGGTGGGCGGCTTCCCGCCCGGCTGGGCGGAATGGAACGACCGCTACCGCGACACCGTGCGCTCGTTCTGGCGCTCGGAGGCGTCGGCGGCGGAGCTGGCGCAGCGGCTGTGCGCCTCCGCCGACAAGTTCAACCGGCGCGGCCGCCGGCCGTGGTCCTCGGTGAACTTCATCACCGCCCATGACGGCTTCACCCTGCACGACGTGGTCTCGTACAACGACAAACACAACGAGGCCAACGGCGAGAACAACCAGGACGGCACGGGCAGCAACTCGTCCTGGAACTGCGGCGCGGAGGGCGAGACCGACGACCCGGTGGTGCTGGCCTTGCGCGAACGCCAGATGCGCAACCTGATGGCCACCCTGATCCTGAGCCAGGGCACGCCGATGATCCTGGCCGGCGACGAGTTCGCTCGCACCCAGAACGGCAACAACAACGCCTACTGCCAGGACAACGAGATTTCCTGGGTCGACTGGAGCCGGCTGGACCGCTACGGCGGGTTCTACGGGTTCGTGCGCCGGCTGATCCAGCTCAAGCGCGACTACCCGATCCTGCGCCGGCAGCGCTACATGACCGGCGACTACGACGAGGATCTGGGGGTGCGCGACGTGTCCTGGATCAACTGCACTGGCGAGGTGATGCGGCCGCAGGACTGGCACGATCCGACCATGCGCTGCTTCGGCATGCTGATGGACGGCCGCGCCAAGACCAGCGGCATACGCCGCCCCGGAACCGACGCGACGCTTCTCCTGGTGCTGAACGGGCACCATGACGGGCTCGAGTTCGTCATGCCGCCCTGCAGCGGCGGGCTGCACTGGCACCTGATCCTGGACACCAACCGGCCGGGCATGACGTCCGGCCGGGCCTACGGCATCGGCACCGGCTGCGAGATCGTCGGGCGCTCGCTTATGATGTTCAAGCTGGAAAGCTGACACAACCGTTGCTGCGCAGCACTGCCGGTCCGCCGCGATGGACCGGCGTCGCCGGCTTTCGGAAACCGGGCTGTTCCCGTCTGTGCCGGGCTTCTGGCCGGTGTCCTGCCGCGCCGGCCTGATCCATGCCCGTTCATGCCTGTCGTGCGTCGTCGCGATCACGAGGCTGCGGACCTCGTTGACAGTGTTTCACGATAGGTAAAGGATCGTTATTCTGTTCGGAAAGTAACAGAAAGGACGTCGTGCCCGGTCCCTGCACGCCGTCGCGTATGGCCTGACGTTACGGCCTGGCGTGGATCCGGAAAGACGCATGGTTGCCCGACAACGACTGTCCGGTGGCTGCAGCCGAGGGTGTGGGGCCAGTCCCGTCGCCGGTTGGCGTGACCGTACGCGGCGGATCGTGAACCACCAGCCGGGCCACCCCGACCGGACGCACGCGGCAGCGGCTGGACGAGCGCCGGCCGGCCTGGAACCCGCGTGACGCAGGCGACGGCGGTGCCGCACCAGGACGCGCGTCAGCCGGCCGGCGCGTCGGTTCCGGGATGCGGACGCGATGCGCCCGCGGATGGGGCCGCAAGTCAAGCCACCGTTCGCCGGCAGGCGGTCGCAACCGCGCGGCCGGCGCCCGGGCGGCCTGGACCGAGACGGCGTGGATGCCGAACCTCCTGCGCCGGCCTGCCGAGTTTGGTATCGCGCCGCGCCCCGCACGAGGTTGCGCGTCGGACCGGGGGTTGTCTACGACGGTGCGGAGCGCCTGACCGTCACCGCAGCCGGCGAGGCTGTCCGTCGCGTCCTGTTGAAGCGCCTCGCGCCGTCGAACCCGGCGCGGCGTGCCGTTCCGTCGGTGCAACCGGTCGGCCGGCCGCCGCGTCACCTCCCGATGTCCGTCAGGCTTGGCCGGATGCCGATGATCGGCTGTCCCTGGACGATCGGAGCTGCATGCTGTGGGTCTAGAACCACCGGCCAGGCCTGCCCGAACGGATCGGCTTCCGGCCGCACCGGGCGGGATGGCGCTTGTCGCCGTCTGGCATCGTGGCTCCGGCCCCCACTCCGGCCGCGACGCCGCGGACGACCCTCCGGGCCTGATCCGTCCCGTCCCGGCCGGGAGAACAGGCACGCCCGCAAGTCGGGCGGCCCGGACCAGGGAGGCGGCGCTTGGATCGTGAGCCGCTCGACGAAGGGTTCCGCGCCTTTGCCACCGGCCTGCCCCAGCTGGTCTTCGGATGCCGCGCCGACGGCGGCCGGACGTGGCCCAGCCCGCAATGGGTGGTCTACACCGGCCTGTCCGCGGAAAAGAGCCTGGGCTTCGGCTGGCTCGACGCCATCCATGCCGACGACCGCCAGCTGACGCTCGACGCCTGGTCCGACGCGTCGGTGTCGGGCGACTACCTCGTCGAGCACCGGATCCGCCGGGCGCAGGACCGGTCCTACCGCTGGCACCAGACGCGGGCGGCCCGACTGACCGGACGGCCGGCGCCGGACATGGAGTGGGTCGGCAGCTCCACCGACATCGACGACATCTACCGGTTGCGGCAGCAGGTCGCGGCGTCGGAACGGCAGCTGCGCGTGTTCGTCGAGGGCGTGCCGCAGTTGCTGTGGCGGTCCTGCGAGATGGGCAACTGGACCTGGGCCAGCCCGCAATGGCTCGCCTTCACCGGCCAGTCCCAGGAGCAGAGCCACGTCCGCGGCTGGCTTGATGCCGTCCATCCGGACGACCGGGAGGTGGCGATCGCCGCCTGGAAGGCCGCCATGCCGCTCGGCAGCCTGGACGTCGAGTTCCGGGTCTACCGTGCGCGGGACGGCGCCTATCTTTGGCACCGCACCCGCTCCACCCCCGCACGCGACGGTGCGGGCCGCATCGTCGAGTGGCTGGGCTCGACCACGGACGTGCAGGACCTGAAGGCGCTGCAGGAGCACCAGCAGGTGCTGCTGGCCGACCTGCAGCGACACGCGCGCGAGCTGGAGGAGGAGGTCAGCGAGCGCAAGCGGATCGAGGCGCGGCTGATCTACGACGCCCACCATGACGGCCTGACCGGGCTGCACAACCGCGCCTTCTTCATGAACCGGCTCAGGGCGTCGCTAGCCGGGCTGCAGCACGGCGCCGGGCCGGGATGCGCGGTGCTGTTCCTCGACCTGGACCGCTTCAAGCTGGTCAACGACAGTCTCGGCCACCAGGTCGGCGACCAGCTGCTGGTGGACGTGGCGAACCGGCTGCGCGACTGCATCGGGCCGGACGACACGCTCGCCCGCTTCGGCGGCGACGAGTTCGCGGTGCTGGCCGGCAAGGTGGACCGATTGTCGGTCGTGCTGGAGCTGGCCGAGCGGATCCTGGCGTCGATCCGGCGCCCGGTCTGGGTCGGCGAGCACGAGCTGTTCTCGCCCGGCAGCATCGGCATCGTCCACGCCACCGCCGGGGAGCTGGTGCCGGAGGAGGTGCTGCGGAACGCGGACATCGCGATGTATTGCGCCAAGCGCAGCGAGAACGGCTACGTGGTGTTCGGCGATGCCATGCGCAGCGAGGCGGTGGAAGCCCTGGAGCTGCGGACCGACCTGCGCAACGCGCTGGCGCGCAACCAGCTGTTCCTCGACTACCAGCCGATCTGCCAGGCGACCACCGGGCGGATCGTCGGGCTGGAAGCGCTGCTGCGCTGGCGCCACCCCCGGCGCGGGCTGGTGCCGCCTTCGATCTTCATCCGCATCGCGGAGGAGACCGGCCTGATCCGCGAGATCGGACGCTGGGTCATGCGCGAGGCCTGCACGCGGATGCGTGCCTGGCGGGACCGGCATCCCGGGATGGACCTGTATCTCAACGTGAACACCTCCGGCCAGGAGCTGAAGGCGTCCGGCTTCGTGCACGCCGTCCAGGACATCCTGTCGGACACGGGCCTCGACCCGGGCTGCCTGCAGCTCGAGGTCACCGAAAGCATCTTCCTGCAGCAGCCCGACCTGATCGGCGCGATCCTGGACGAAGTGCGGGCGCTCGGGGTGCGCATCGCCCTGGACGATTTCGGCACCGGCTATTCCTCCCTGAGCTACCTGGACCGTTACCGGGTCGACACCATCAAGATCGACCGCTCGTTCGTAAGCGGGATGTCGTCCCGCCAGGCCGCCGTCACCATCGTCGAGACGATCGTCCGGCTGGGACACGCCATGGGGCTCGGCGTAGTCGCCGAGGGGGTGGAGGACGAGGCCCAGCTGGCCGCCCTGCGCGGCGTGGGCTGCGCCACCGTGCAGGGCTACTTCCTGGGCTGGCCGCGATCGGCGGAGGACATCGCCGTGTCCCTGTCGGACGGCGCCGGGCCGGAGGAGGTCCGCAGCGCCGCACGCTCCTGAGCCGGTCCGGGTGCTTGAATCCGCCTGCGCCGAATCGGCCGGCTCTGGTAGCGTCCGGCCATGTCCCTCGACGTCCTCCAGCTGCTCGGCGCCGCCGGCGCGGTCGCCTCCCTGGTGGTGTCGCTGCTGGTGCTCCGGCTGGTGCTGCTGGCGTCCGGCCGCGAGGACCAGGCGCTGCACCAGCTCGTCCATCTGGAGCGCGAGATGGCGGACCGGCTGGGGCAGGTCCGGCTCGGCATGGAGGAGCGGCTCGGCGGCCTGACCACGCTGATCGCGCGCGAGCAGGGCGAGGCGCGCATGGCGATGGCGAACGCCCTGCGCCAGATGGGGGAGCAGAGCGCCGCCCGGCTGTCGGCGATCCAGTCCAGCGTGAACGAGCAGCTGCACGCCGCGGTCGAGAAGCAGATGACCAGGAGCTTCCAGCGCGTGCTGGAACAGTTCGCGGCGGTGCAGAAGGCGATGGGCGAGGTGTCGACCATGACCGCGCAGATCGGCGACCTCAAGCGGCTGTTCTCCAACGTCAAGACGCGCGGCGGCTGGGGTGAGGCCCAGCTGCGCGCGATCTTGGACGACGTGCTGCCGGCCGGCGCCTACGAGACCAACCGCCGGCTCAACCCGTCCAACGCCGACGTGGTGGAGTTCGCGGTGCGCATGCCGATGCGCGGCGGCGCAGCGCCGCTGCTCCCGATCGACTCCAAGTTCCCGACCGAGGCGTACGAGCGGCTGCTGGATGCGGTGGACAGAGTCGATGCCGAGGGCGAGCGCGCCGCGCGCCGCACGCTGGAGTCCCTGCTGCGCCTGGAGGCGCGCAAGATCGCGTCCAAGTACATCCTGCCGCCGGTGACGGTGGAGTTCGCGGTGCTCTACCTGCCGACCGACGGGCTGTATGCCGAGGTGGCGCGGGTGCCGGGGCTGATCGACGAGATCGGCCGCACCTGCCGTGTGCTGGTGATGGGCCCGAGCCTGATCCCGGCGCTGCTGCGCACTATCCATCTCGGCTACGTGACGCTCGCGCTGGAGGAGAAGACCGAGGCGATCAGCCACCTGCTCGGCGCCACCCGGCAGGAGATGCTGCGCATGGACGGGGTGCTGGAGAAGCTCGGCCGCAACGCCGGCGCGATGAGCAACGCGATCGAGGAAGCCAGGCGGCGCACCCGCGTGGTGGCGCGCAAGCTGCGCGAGGTCGAGGCGCCGGACCAGGCGGCGTCGGGCGCGCTGCTCGGGCTGGAGGAGCAGGAGCCCGGGGAGCAGAAGCCTGGAGAGCAGAAGCCTGGAGAGCAGGAGCCGGGGGAGCGGCATGAGCCGGACGGGCTGGCGGCCGACTGAGCGGCTTCGTGACCGTGATTTAACTGGTCTGGCGGTGCGGCCCGCCCCATCTGAGAAAAATCATGACTCCCGCAGCCGAGTTCCTGTTCAAGGATGCCGCCCCGACGCCGGGCCGCCGGGTGCTGCTGGTCGAGGACGACGTCCGGATCGTGCAGGAGGTCGCCGCCGAGCTGTCCGGCCGGGGCTTTCTGGTCAGCCACGCCGCGAGCGGCCCAGACGGTCTGGACCAGGCGATGGGCGGCGCCTTCGACGTGCTGGTGCTGGACCGCCTGCTGCCGGGCCTGGACGGGCTCGTCGTGCTGGAGCGGCTGCGCGCGGAAGGCGTGCGCACCCCGGTGCTGGTGCTGAGCGCGCTGTCGGCGGTGGACGACCGGGTGCTCGGCCTCAAGACAGGCGGCGACGACTACCTGGCCAAGCCGTTCGCCATGGAGGAGCTGGTGGCCCGGCTGGACGCGCTGCTGCGCCGCCCGGCCGAGACGCGGGAAACCGTGCTCCGCGCCGGCCCGGTGGAGAT
Organism: uncultured Acetobacteraceae bacterium; assembly: GCA_964245705.1. Taxonomy (GTDB): domain Bacteria; phylum Pseudomonadota; class Alphaproteobacteria; order Acetobacterales; family Acetobacteraceae; genus Lichenicola. Next base: position 10,366 of record CAXTOD010000019.1, on the reverse strand, counting down.
GGACCTCCTGTCACGGCAGGCGCGCCGCTCCGGGCGCAGTCTGGAGCTGCTGCCGCGCGAGTTCCGCCTGCTGGAATACATGGTGCGCCGGCCGAACCAGGTGCTGACCCGGGACATGCTGCTGGAGGACGTGTGGCACTACCGGTTCATCCCGCAGACCAACCTGGTGGACGTGCACATCGGCAAGCTGCGGCGCAAGCTCGACCCGCCGGACCAGGCGCCGCTGATCCAGAGCATACGCGGCCTCGGCTTCCTGCTGCGGATCGAGGAGTGAGCGGCCGGCCCGGGTGAGGCGGTCGCCCGGTTCCTGGCCGCCCTGTTCGGCACCGCCACCTTCAGGCTGGCGCTCGGCTCCTCCGCCCTCCTGGCCGCCGTGGCGCTGCTGCAGTTCTCGCTGATCTACTGGCGCACCACCCAGTACGAGGTGGAGCGGGCCGACCGGCTGCTCGATCGCGAGGCGGCGCTGATGGCGGCGCAGGACCCGGCCGACCTGCGCGAGCAGATGCGGCTCTGGGCGACCAGCGACCTCCGGCTGCTGATCACCGCAGCCGGGCTGTTCGACGCCGACCGCCGCCCGATCGCCGGCAATCTCGTGCAATGGCCGGAGACGCTGCCGGTGGATGGCGCGATCCGCCAGATCACCGTGCACCCGCTCGACCAGGGACTACGGACGATCCGCGCGGAGGCGCTGCCGGTGCCGGGCGGACGGGTGCTGGTGATCGGACGCGGCCTGCGCGACCTCCAGCAGATCCGCAGCATCACCCTCGATGCAATTGAAACTACAATATTCCCAGCTCTCCTGTTCTCGCTCCTCGCCGGCGCCTGGCTCAGCCGGCGCAACCTGGTGCGGATCGGCCGGATGCAGCTGGCAATCGAGCGCATCATGGACGGCGGGCTGCACGCGCGGCTGCCGGTCGGGCGCGGCGGCGGCGAGATGGCGCGGCTGGCCGGCAGCGTGAACCGGATGCTGGACCGGCTGGAGCACCTGCTGGACGAGATCAAGGGCGTGGGCGACGACATCGCGCACGACCTGCGCACCCCGCTGGCCCGGATGCGGGCGGGGCTGGAGCGGGCAATCCTGCATCCGCTGCCGGCGGAAGGGCTGCGGGCCGCGATTGGGCAGGCGGTCATCGACCTGGACCAGTGCTTCGCGGTCATCACCGCCCTGCTGCGGATTGGCGAGATCGAGAACGGGCGCAGGCAGAGCGGCTTCTCGGCCGTGGCGCTGCGCGAGGTGGCGGCGGAGGTCGTCGAGCTGTACGAGCCGCTGGCGGACGCGGCCGGGAACCGGCTGCTGCTCGATCCCGGAGCGGAAGCACCGTTCCGCGGCGACCGCGACCTGCTGATCGAGCTCGCCGCCAACTTGGTGGACAACGCGGTCAAGTTCACCCCGGCCGGCGGGCTGGTCCGGGTGTCGGTCCTGACGCGAGGCCGGCAGCCCGTGCTGCGCGTGGCCGATACCGGGATCGGCATTGCGGCCTCGGAACGCGACGCGGTGCTCCGCCGGTTCTATCGGTCGGACAAGAGCCGCCACGTCGAAGGCAGCGGGCTCGGCCTGAGCCTGGTCAGCGCCATCGCGCGGCTGCACGGGGCGCATGTGGCGGTGTCGGATGCCGGGACCGGCTGCGGCGCGGTGTTCGAGGTTGCGTTCCCGCAGGCGGAGCAACCGAGACCAGGACGGAACGAGACGTTGCCGTGACAAAAGGTCACGATTTGAAAGCGGCAGACCGCGATCGGCCGTACCATCTAGAACGTAGTTTCCAACGCTGCATGCCGGACCCGGTCCGGGAGAGAACAATGCCAGAGCTGCCGTCCAGGTTCCGATCCGTCGCGTCCCGGGTGTCCCGGCCGCTCCGCATGGCCGCCGCCGCCGCCACGGTGCTGGCGACCACCGGCTGCGACTACTACACGCCCGGTTATGGCTACGGCTATGGCTACGGGGGGGCCTACGGCAGCTATTACGGCTACGGATACCCGTACGGGTATGGCTACGGATACGGCTATCCGTTCGGCTTCGGTTACGCCTACCCATACGGCTTCGACTATTTCGGCTTCGGCCGCTTCGGCTACCCATTCGGCTTCGGCTTCGGGTATGGCGGCTTCGGCTATGGCCGGTTCGGGTACGGCGGCTTCGGCTACCGCCGGTTCGGCTATGGTGGCTACGGCTACCGCGGCGGCGGCTTTGGGTACCATGGTGGCGGCTTTGGCAACCACGGCGGTGGCGGCCATCGCTAAGAGAAACCGGAAGGCCGCCTAAATACTAGTTTCATTGGTGCGTGGTCGCCGTTGCCCTACCGATCCGCGCGAACGGGACGGGAGCAGGGGCGATGGGTCGGCATGACCAGTGTGCGTGGGTGGGGACGCGGCATTGAACGCCATCGTGCTCACCGCGCTCAGGCGCCCGCTGACCTTTGTCGTGCTGGCCATCCTGATCCTGCTGTTCGGGGGCATGGCGGTGTTCCGGACCCCGACCGACATCTTCCCCGCCATCCGAGTGCCAGTGGTGGCGGTGGTGTGGACCTATAACGGCCTGATGCCGCAGGACATGTCGGGCCGCGTGATCTACTACTACGAGCGCGCGCTGACGGTGACGGTCAGCAACATCGAGCACATCGAAAGCCAGTCGCTGTACGGGCGCGGCATCGTCAAGATCTTCTTTCAGCCCGGCACCGACGTGGCGGCGGCGCAGGCGCAGATCACCTCCATCTCCCAGACCGTGCTCAAGCAGATGCCGGCCGGGATCACGCCGCCGCAGGTGCTGGCGTTCGACGCCTCCTCGGTGCCGGTGCTCGACCTCCAGGTCGCCTCGCCGTCGATGACCGGCTCGCAGCTCTATGACATGTCGTCGAACCTGATCCGTCCGGCACTGGTCTCGGTGTCGGGAACCGCGATCCCGACCCCGTACGGCGGCAGCGCCGGCAACGTCGAGGTGGACCTGGACCAGGCGGCGCTGCTGGCACACGGGCTGTCGGCCGACGACGTCGGCCGCGCCCTGGCCGGGCAGAACATCGCGCTGCCGGCCGGAGACCAGAAGATCGGCGCCATCGACTACCTGGTGCAGACCAACGCGGCGCCGCTGGCGGTGGCCAGCTTCAACAACCTGCCGATCAAGCAGGTGGGCAACGCGGTGGTCTACCTGCGCGACGTCGCCTTCGTGCATCGCGGCGGGCCGCCGCAACAGAACATGGTCCTGGTCCGCGGCCAGCAGTCGGTGCTGATCGAGATCCTCAAGACCGGGAGCGCGTCGACGCTCGACGTGGTGAAGGGGGTCAAGGCGAGGATCCCGCAGATCCTCAGGACGCTGCCGCCGGGCGTGTCCATCACGCCGCTGAACGACGCGTCCGGCTTCGTGCGCGACTCGATCGAGGACGTGGTGCAGGAGATGGCGATCGCCGCCTGCCTGACCGGGCTGGTGGTGCTGCTGTTCCTGGGCTCGTGGCGCTCGACGGTGATCGTCGCCACCTCGATCCCGCTGTCGATCCTGTCCTCGATCCTGGTCCTGTCCTGGCTCGGCCAGACCATCAACGTCATGACCCTGGGCGGGCTGGCGCTGGCGGTCGGCATCCTGGTCGACGACGCCACGGTGATGATCGAGAACATCGACACCCACCTGGAGATGGAGGAGGAGGGCGAGCCGAAGGGGCTGGAGGCCGCGATCATCGACGCCGCCAACCAGATCGTGGTGCCGACCTTCGTCTCGACGCTGTGCATCTGCATCGTCTGGCTGCCGCTGTTCCAGCTCGGCGGCATCGCCGGCTACCTGTTCCTGCCGCTGGCAGAGGCGATCGTGTTCGCCATGATCGCCTCCTTCATCCTGTCGCGCACGCTGGTGCCGACCATGGCCAACTGGCTGCTGGGCGCGCAGGTGGCGGCGCACCGCGAGGCGCACCGTCAGGCGCGGAGGCCGGGACCGTTCACCCGCTTCCAGCGCGGCTTCGACGTGCGCTTCACCCGCTTCCGCGACGGCTACCGGGGGCTGTTGGAAGGTCTGGTGGTGGCGCGCGGCCGCTTCTCCGCCGGCTTCCTCGCGGCGGCGCTGGTCTCGCTGCTGCTGCTGCTGTTCGTCGGGCAGGAGTTCTTCCCCGGCATCAAGTCGGACGAGATCGACATGCACCTGCGCGCGCCGATCGGCATGCGGCTGGAGGACACCGGCAAGACCGCGACCCTGGTGGACGGGCAGATCCGCGCCATGCTTCGCGGCCACGTCACCAGCATCGTGTCCAACTGCGGCCAGCCGGTCAGCGGCACCAACCAGGCCTACAGCTCGACCGGCACGGTCGGCACCCAGGATTGCGACCTCAGCATCCTGCTCGACAGCCCGACCTCGCCGGTCGACCGCGACCGGCAGCTCCTGCGCGCCGGCCTGACGGAACGCTTCCCCGGCACCGAGTTCAGCTTCCTGCCCGGCGACATCACCGCGAAGATCCTGAACTTCGGGCTGCCGTCGCCGATCGACGTGCAGATCACCGGACGCAACCTGGGGGGCAACTACGCCTTCGCGACGCGGATGGCGGCGCGCCTGAAGCGGATCGCCGGCACCGCCGACGTGCGGATCCAGCAGGTGATGGGCGAGCCGACGCTGAAGATCGATTCGCGCCGCTCGTTCGCGCTCGGCACCGGCCTCACGGAGTCCGACATCGCCGGCAACGTGCTGGCGACGCTGTCGGGCAGCGGCCAGGTGGCGCCGACCTACTGGCTCGACACCTCCAGCGGCGTGTCGCACCTGGTGAACATCCAGACGCCGCAGGACCAGCTCACCAGCATGAACGACCTGGAGACGATCCCGATCGACAAGGGCGACGGCAACCCGTCCGGCCAGGCGCCGCAGATCGTGGGCGCGCTGTCGCGGATCGAGCAGACCGGCACGCCCGGCTTGGTGTCGCACTACTCGATCCTGCCGGTGATCGACATCTATGCCAACGCCGACGGGCTCGACCTGGGCGCGGTCAGCGACGGGGTCGCCCGGGTGGTGCGTGAGATGGAGCCGAACCTGCCGCACGGGTCCACGATCGACGTGCGGGGACAGGCGACGACGATGCTCGACGCCTACGGGCAGCTGCTGACCGGCCTCGCCCTGGCGATCGTGCTGGTCTACCTGGTGATCGTGGTGAACTTCCAGTCGTGGCTGGACCCGTTCGTCATCATCAGCGCGCTGCCGGCAGCGCTCGGCGGCATCGCCTGGAGCCTGTTCCTCACGCACACGGCGCTGTCGGTGCCGGCGCTGACCGGCGCCATCATGTGCATGGGCACCGCGACCGCGAACTCGATCCTGGTGGTGTCGTTCGCGCGCGAGCGGCTCGACGCGCATGGCGATCCGGTGCTGGCGGCGATCGAGGCCGGGTACGGCCGCATCCGGCCGGTGCTGATGACCGCGCTGGCGATGATCATCGGCATGCTGCCGATGTCGCTGAGCAACACCCAGAACGCGCCGCTCGGCCGCGCCGTGGTCGGCGGCCTGACGGTCGCGACCTTCGCCACCCTGCTGTTCGTGCCCTGCGTCTTCGCGCTGCTGCACCGGAAGGTATCGATGCCCGAGGGAGAACCCGGATGACCGGCGGCATGGAGGGGCGTCGGGCGCCGCTGCGGGGCGGCGGCGTGGCGGTCGCGGTCGTGGCGGCGGCCGCGCTGCTGGCCGGCTACGGGATCTGGACCCGCGGGAACGCCCTTGCGGCGCTCGGAGAGCGCGCCGACGACGCGTCGATCCCGCGGGTGCAGGTCGTGATCGCGAAGCCGGGTCCGCCCACCCGGACGGTGACCCTGCCCGGCAACATCAATGCCTGGTTCGAGGCGCCGATCTACGCGCAGATCTCCGGCTACGTCCGGATGTGGTACAAGGACTATGGTGCGCCGGTGAAGGCAGGCGAGCTGCTGGCGACCATCGACAGCCCGACCACCGACGCGCAGCTGGCGGCGGCGGAGGCCGAGCTGGCGGTGGCGCAGACGCGCTACAAGCTGGCCGTGGTGACCGCCGGCCGGTGGAAGGCGCTGTCCGGCACCCAGGCGGTGTCGCAGCAGGAGGTCGACGTGCAGGTCGCCGGCGCGGCTGTGCAGAAGGCGCAGGTCGAGGCGGCGAGCCAGGACGTGGCGCGCTATCAGGCGCAGCACGCGTTCGAGCGGGTGGTGGCGCCCTTCGACGGCGTGGTGACGTCCAGGCGCACCGACGTCGGCGACTACGTGAACGCCGGCGGCGGCGACGTCGGTGCGCGGGGCGCCGCGACCGAGCTGTTCAGCGTGGCCGACATTCACGAGATGCGGGTGTTCGTGTCCGTGCCCCAGGATTACGCCGGCCTGCTGAAGCCGGGCCTGACCGCCACCCTGTCGCTGCCCCAGGATCCCGCGGTGCGGATCCCGGCGAAGTTCCTGACCACGGCCAAGGCGGTCAATCCGCAGACCCGCACCGTCGTCACCGAGTTCACCGTCGACAACCCCCGGCACGAGCTGTGGCCGGGCACCTATGCCAGCGTGCAGATGACGGTGCCGGGCGATCCCGGCATCCTGATACTGCCGGAGCAGGCGATGCTGTTCCGGTCGCAGGGCATGCAGGTGGCGCTGGTCGACGGGCAGGACCGGGTGCACCTGCAGGACGTGACGCTGGGACTCAACTTCGGCACCAGGGTCCAGGTGCTGGCGGGGCTGAACAGGGCGGACCGGGTGATCAACAACCCGTCGCTCGGCCTGCTCGAGGGCGAGAAGGTGAAGGCGGTCGAGCCGGTGCACGGCTATGGCGACACGGGCGATGTGCCGGCCGTCACGCCCGCGGCCGCGGCGGCTCCCGGGGTCGATGCCGACGATCAGGAGGCGGGAGCGCTCCGATGACCGCTCGCCGGCGCGGCCGGGCGGCATCGCGGATCGCGGTGGCGCTGCTGCTCGGGCTCGGATCGGGATGCGACCTGGCGCCGGCCTACCGGCCGCCGCACTACCTGCTGCCGGACAGCTATGCCGGGTCCGGTCCGTTCCGCGTGGCCCATCCCGCCGACACCCTGCCGCGCGGACCGTGGTGGCAGCTGTTCGGCGACCCGCTGCTGGACCGGCTGGAGCGGCAGGCGACGGCGGACAATCCTGACTTGGCCGGGATCTACGAGCAGTACGTGCAGGCGCGCGACCTGGCGGCGGAGGCGCGCTCGGGCCTGTTCCCGCAGCTGGTCGGCAACGCGTCCACCACCGACAACCGGCAGTCCGAGCACCGGCTGTTCCGCAACGGCGGGGGCGGGCCGAACGTGCAGTCGTCCAACGAGATCGAGGCGACCGCGTCGTGGGAGCCCGACTTCTGGGACCGGCTGCGCAACCAGACCAGGCAGCAGAAGCGGCTGGCGCAGGCCAGCGCCGCGAACCTGGCCTCGGCGCGGCTGATCCTGCAGGCGGAGCTCGCGACGGACTACATCGGGCTGCGCGGGCTGGACTCGCAGGATGCGGTGTATCGGCAGTCGATCGGGTACTACCGCAAGGCGGTGGAGATCACCGAGCTGCGGCTCCAGGGCAAGATCGCCTCCGGCCTGGACGTGGCGCGGGCCGAGAACCAGCTCACGGCGACGGAGGCGCTGGAAAGCGCGGTGTCCGGGCAGCGCACGGTGCTGCAGCATGCCATCGCGGTGCTGGCGGATGCCAATCCGAGCACCTTCCGGATCCAGCCGGTCGACGACGCCCGCCTGACGGTGCCGGCGGTGCCGGCGGGGGTGCCGTCGCAGCTGCTGCAGCGCCGGCCGGACATCGCGCAGGGCGAGCGGGAGATGGCGTCGGCCAACGCCGGGATCGGCGTGTCGCGGGCCGCGTTCTACCCCGACATCTCCATCAGCCTGCTCGGCGGGTTCCAGGACACCGGGTTCAGCCTGGCTAGCCTGCCGAACAGCCTGTGGACGATCGGCGCCGGGTCGGTGCTGCCGCTGTTCCAGGGCGGCCTCCGGCGCGCCGAGCTGCAGCGCAGCTGGTCGCAGTACAGCCAGGCGGTGGATGCCTACCGCTCCGCCGTGCTGGGGGCGTTCCAGGAGGTCGAGGACGGGCTGACCCTGACCGCACAGCTGCAGACGGAAGCGCAGGAGCAGCAGCAGGCGGTGGCGGCCGCCGACCGGGCGCAGGCGATGACGCTGGCGCTCTACACCGGCGGCCTGACCAACTACCTCGACGCGGTGGTGGCGCAGGTGACGGCGCTGACGGCGCAGATCACCGAGGTGGAGGTGGAGACCGCGCGCCTGCAGGCGGCGGTGTCGCTGATCCGCGCAGTCGGCGGCGGCTGGAGCACGGCGGACCTGCCGAGCGAGAACGGGGTGCTGCCGTTCCAGCCGCTGGCGCTGACCGGAAGCGATCGCGTTCCGCATCCGGACGGCACCGGCGGCGGGACTAACGAGGCGTCGCGTCCATCCGGCGCTGCGCCCTGAGACGGCGCCGCGAGAACCGCACGGTGAGAACCGCGACGGGATCAGCGCGACCGACTGCCAAATCCTCCGCCGCATCCAACGGTGGTGTCCACGAGTAGACCATCCGGCAGGATGGGGATGACATCGCGATGCAGGCGGCGCCATGACCGGTATGCGTGTCCGATGGCGTCCGACCGCCACGATCCTCGTGATCGTCTCCGTCCTCGGCAGGGTGCCGAACGCCGAGGCCCACGTGAAGTGGTTCACGACCACGAACGTCCACGATGCGCCGCTGGCGCTTCATGCGGTGCTCTCGGCGCGGTTCCTGGACGTCCTCGCCGTCTTCACCCTGCTGGTGCTGCTGGGCTTCCTGCTCGATGGCTGGATCGCGCGCGTCTGGCCGAGGCTCCTCAGCAGCGGCCTGTCCCGCGGCGCGACCGAGCAGCGCCTGGTGCGCGCCGCGGCCGGCGCCTACTTCGTGTGCGCCTCGGCGGCCGGCAGGATGATCCTGACGCCGGAGCTGCGGACCCACATGCCGTGGGTCGCGGTGGTCCAGTTCCTGATCGCCCTTGGCCTGGTCTGGCGGCGCACCTGCATCCTGTCGGGTCTCGGCATCCTGATCCTCTACCTCGACGCGGTCCGCCAGTACGGCCTGTTCCACCTGACCGACTACGTCTTCATGTCCTGCCTGGCGGCCTATCTGGCGTCGCTTTCCATTCCCTGGCCGGCGTTGTTCCGGCTGCGCGAGCCGCTGCTGACCGGTGGCCTCGCCTTCAGCCTGGCCTGGACGGCGATCGAGAAGTTCCTCTACCCGCAATGGACCGAGGCGGTGGTCGCGACGCACCCGAGCATCGCCTTGGGGCTGCCGGTGTCCGCTGTCGTGGTCATCGCCGGCTTCGTCGAGTTCACGCTGGCGTTCTACCTCGTGACGGGGCGCGGCCTGCTCCGCCTCGGCGGTGCGGGATACGCCGCCATCTTCATTGCCGCGATGCCGGCCTTCGGCCGGCTCGACGTGTTCGGCCACCTGGTGATCCTCGCCACGCTCGGCATCGTCATCCTGCGCGGCACGACGCCGATGCAGGACGGTCTTCACCTGGTCGGCCGCCGCCTGGCAGTGGATGCTGGGTGGATCACCCTGCTCTACCTCCTGTCCCTGGCGCTGTTCTTCGCCGCCTACTACGCGATGCAGCGCACCTGACCGGCTGCGCCGACGGCGGCACGGGAGGAGGGTTGCCAAGCACCGGAGGGTGGTCTAAAGGCCCGCCTCCCTCTCCGGAACGCGGGAGATCTCCTGTCGGCACGTGCTGGTGGGGCGATCGCTCGTACCGCGGTCCTGGCGTCACAAGGAGCCCAGGAAATGGCGAAGAAGATCGTCGGCTACATCAAGCTGCAGATCCCGGCCGGCAAGGCCAACCCGTCGCCGCCGGTCGGCCCCGCGCTGGGCCAGCGCGGCCTGAACATCATGCAGTTCGTCAAGGAGTTCAACGCGGCGACGCAGGGGCTGGAGCCCGGCACGCCGACGCCGGTGGTGATCACCGCCTTTGCCGACCGCACCTTCACCTTCATCACCAAGACGCCGCCGAACACCCACTTCCTGCTCCGCGCCGCCAAGGTGTCCAAGGGCTCGACCACGGTGGGCAAGGGGGCGCCGGCCGGGCGGGTGACGACCACGCAGCTGCGCGAGATCGCCGAGATCAAGATGAAGGACATGAACGCCAACGACGTCGAGGGGGCGGTCCGCATGCTGGCGGGCTCGGCGCGCTCGATGGGTCTCACCGTGGTGGAGGGCTGAGCCATGGCCAAGAACAAGCGTCTCCTCGCCGCCGAGGCGAAGGTCGAGCACAACAAGGCGTACAGCCTGGACGAGGCGATCGCGCTGGTGAAGACCAACGCCACCGCTAAGTTCGACGAGACGGTGGAGCTGTCGCTGGGGCTGGGCATCGACCCGCGCCACGCCGACCAGATGGTGCGCGGCCTGCTCAGCCTGCCGCACGGCACCGGCAAGACGCTGCGGG
>CAXTOD010000018.1:0-18862 GCA_964245705.1 uncultured Acetobacteraceae bacterium | reverse complement strand
CATCGTGGGCGGCGGTCCGGTCGGTCTCGCGCTCAGCATCGACCTCAGCTGGCGCGGAGTGCCGCACATGCTGGTCGACCGCGACCCGCGCAGCGCCCGGCTGGACCATCCGCGCATGGACCAGGTCGGCATCCGTTCGATGGAGCACTTCCGGCGCCTCGGCCTTGTGGCGCGGGTGGAGGCGGCCGGCTACCCCCGCCACCGCGGCCGGGACGTGGTGTTCGCCACCGGCGTGCTGGGCCACGAGCTCGCCCGCGAGCCGTTCGAGGCCGACGCCCCCCGCCCCCGGCCGCCCCGCGCCCCGGTGCTGGAGCCGCGCCCGGCCCGCGTGGACCGGTTCGCGCTGGTGGGTCGCCCCGACGCCGACACCGCGGTGTTCGAGGTGCAGTCCGGCAAGGGCGTCTACATGCGCGCGCTGGCGCGCGACCTGGCCGTGGCCTGCGGCACGGTCGGGCACGTGTCGGCGCTGCGCCGGCTGCGCGTGGGGCCCTTCCGCGAACGTGATGCGATTTCCCTGGACAAATGCCTGGGCGGGGAGGACAACGCGGCCGCCTCACCGGAGCTGTTGCTGCCGGTCGCGACCGCGCTGGCCGACATCCCGGCGCTGGCCTTGACCCCGAGCGAAGCGGCAGGCCTCCAGCACGGCCAGGCGATCAGCCTGGTGGAGCTGATGGGCCGGATCCCTGAGCAGGCCGACCCCGCGGGCGGGGTGGCCCGCGCCATGGACGGGGGGCGCGTGATCGGGCTGTGCCGACTCGAGGACGGGTGGCTCAAACCGGAACGCCTTCTGTAACCCCCGTTCCCGGAGAACCACGATGTCGACCCTAGCGGAGCGCCGTACCGCGCTCATCGCCGACTACAGGACCGGCGAAACCGATACCGGATCGCCCGAGGTGCAGGTGGCCCTGCTCACCGAGCGCATCACCAGCCTGACCGAGCACCTCAAGATCCACGCCAAGGACTTTCACTCGCGTCGCGGCCTGTTGATGCTGGTCGGCCGGCGGCGGCGCCTGCTGGACTACCTAAAGCGCAAGGAGCAGGGCCGCTACGAGACGCTGATCGGCCGCCTCGGCCTGCGCCGTTAGAACCGACCCGGGGCCTCTACCCCGGGCTCTGTTCATAACCCGACAGTTGGGTTTCCAAAGGGCGACTGCCCTTTGGCGGGTCCAGGGCAGAGCCCTGGCCTGAACTGAACCACATGAGGCGCCGGGCCATCCCGACGTTTCAGGCCACATGGGGGCCTTCCTCCATGCCGTCCGAAACGTCGCCGCCCGCCCTCGAACCGAAAGAGGGACCAAGCATGTTCGATTTCTACCGCAAGGAACTGGAGTGGGGCGGCCGCACGCTCGTGCTCGAGACCGGCAAGATCGCCCGCCAGGCCGACGGCGCCGTCATGGTGCACTACGGCGACACCATCGTGCTGTGCACGGCCGTCGGCGCCAAGGGCGTGAAGCCCGGGCAGGACTTCTTCCCGCTCACCGTCAACTACCAGGAGAAGGCGTTCGCCGCCGGCAAGATCCCGGGCGGCTTCTTCAAGCGCGAAGGCCGCCCGTCCGAGGCGGAAGTGCTGAACTCGCGCCTGATCGACCGCCCGCTGCGCCCGCTGTTCCCGGACAACTTCCGCCACGAGGTGCAGGTGGTGGCGACCGTGCTCAGCCACGACCTGGAGAACGACCCGGCGATCGTCGCCATGATCGGCTGCTCCGCCGCCCTGACCCTGTCCGGCATCCCGTTCTTCGGCCCGATCGCCGGCTGCCGCGTCGGCTACGCGAACAACGAGTATGTACTGAACCCGACCCTGGCCGAGACCAAGGAAAGCCAGCTCGACCTAGTGATCGCCGGCACCGCCGAGGGCGTGCTGATGGTGGAATCCGAGGCGGCCGAGCTGTCCGAGGAGGTCATGCTGGGTGCCGTCGAGTTCGGCCACAAGGCGTTCCAGCCGGTGATCGACGCCATTATCGCGCTGGCCGAGCACGCCGCGAAGCAGCCCTGGACCCTGGCCGAGCCGAGCGCCGACGACGTCGCGCTGAAGGCGCGGGTCGACGCGCTGGGCCGCGCCGGCATCGCCGAGGCCTATGGCGAGCGGGTCAAGCAGGCCCGCTACGAGAAGGTGGGCGCGGCGAAGAAGGCGGTGGCGGAAGCGCTGCGCGCCGAGGGGCTCGATCCCGACAAGGCCAAGCCGCTGCTCAAGGAGCTGGAAGCCGACGTCGTCCGCAGCGCCATCCTGGAAACCGGCCTGCGTATCGACGGCCGCGACACCCGGACGGTGCGTCCGATCGTGAGCGAGGTCGGCATCCTGCCGCGCGCGCACGGCTCGGCGCTGTTCACCCGCGGCGAGACCCAGGCGCTGGTGGTCACCACGCTCGGCACCGGCCAGGACGAGCAGGTGATCGACGCCCTGGAGGGCGAGTACCGCTCCAACTTCATGCTGCACTACAACTTCCCGCCCTACTCGGTTGGCGAAGCTGGCCGCATGGGCTCGCCCGGCCGCCGCGAAATCGGCCACGGCAAGCTTGCCTGGCGTGCCGTGCGCCCGCTGCTGCCGTCCAAGGAGGCGTTCCCATATACGCTGCGCGTGGTCTCGGAGATCACGGAGTCTAACGGCTCCTCCTCCATGGCCACCGTCTGCGGCACCAGCCTTGCGCTGATGGACGCCGGCGTGCCGCTGAAGCGCCCGGTGGCCGGCATTGCCATGGGCCTGATCAAGGAGGACCGCGGCTACGCCGTGCTGTCCGACATCCTGGGCGACGAGGACCACCTCGGCGACATGGACTTCAAGGTGGCGGGCACCGAGGCCGGCATCACCGCGCTGCAGATGGACATCAAGATCACGTCCATAACCTTTGAGATCATGAAGATCGCGCTCGGACAGGCGCATGACGGCCGCCAGCACATCCTGAGCGAGATGGCCAAGGCGCTGACCGAGAACCGCGGCGGCGTCGCCGCCAACGCGCCCAAGATCACCGTGATCACGGTGCCCAAGGACAAGATCCGCGACGTGATCGGCACCGGCGGCAAGGTGATCCGCGAGATCGTCGAGTTTTCAGGTGCCAAGATCGACATCGGCGACGACGGCACGATCAAGATCGCGGCCACCTCGGAGGAGCAGGCCAACAAGGCGATCGGCCGCATACGCGGCATCGTCGCCGAGCCGGAGCTGGGCGCGATCTACGACGGCAAGGTGGTCAAGACCGCCGATTTCGGCGCGTTCGTGAACTTCCTCGGCGCTCGTGACGGGCTGGTGCACATCTCGGAGCTGACGCAGGGCCGCGTCAACAAGACCACCGACGTGGTCAACAACGGCGACTCGGTGAAGGTGAAGGTGCTGGGCTTCGACGACCGCGGCAAGGTGAAGCTGTCGATGCGTGTGGTCGACCAGGCCACCGGCGCCGACATCTCCGAGCAGGTAGGGGCGAAGTCCGGTGGCGGTGACCGCGACGGTGGCGAGCGTCGCGAGCGTGGCCCACGCCGCGAGCGCAGCGACGCGGCCGATTGACGGTGGATAAACGGCCCGGGCTTGTCGGCCCTGGCCTTCCTTACAATCTGTAACCCGACAGGGCGTTGTCCCGCCCCATTCCAGGGAGCTTGCACCGCGCGAGCGGATCGTGCAGGGAACGCCGCCCGCGTCGTCCCGACGCCGGGTCCGATGGCTGAAGGCGAAGACGTCAGGCGATGAAGACGATCAACGCGATCCGGATGGGCGGCGCCGAGCTCCTGCCGTTGGTCGAAGGCGGGAAGGGTGTCTCGGTCTCGACCGGGACCTGTTCCGGACACTGGGCCGCCTCCGGGGGAGCGGGCACCATCAGCATCGTCAATGCGGACAGCTATGACGACGAGGGCCGGGTGATCCCGCAGGTGTATACCGGCCGCACCCGGCGCGAGCGCCACGAGGAGATGGTCGAGTTCGCCATCGCTGGCGGCATCACCCAGGCCAGGGAGGCGCACGAGCTGTCCGGTGGCCGGGGCCGGCTGCACGCCAACATCCTATGGGAAATGGGAGCAGCGGAGCGGGTCATCACCGGGGTGCTGGAGGGGGCCCGCGGGCTGATCCAGGGCCTGACCTGCGGCGCCGGCATGCCGTATCGGCTGTCCGACATCGCTGCCCGGTTCGGCATCCACTACTACCCGATCGTGTCCTCCGCCCGCGCGTTCAACGCCCTGTGGCGGCGGGCGTATTCCAAGACCGCCGAGCTGCTGGGCGGGGTGGTATACGAGGACCCCTGGCTGGCCGGCGGCCATAACGGCCTGTCCAATAGCGAGACGCCCGATCGGCCCGAGCCGCCTCTGCCGCGCGTGCTGGAGCTGCGCCGCCTGATGCGCACCTTCGGGCTCGGCGACACGCCCATCATCATGGCCGGCGGCGTCTGGTGGCTGGAGGACTGGGAAGACTGGATCGACAATCCCGACCTCGGCCCTGTCGCGTTCCAGTTCGGCACCCGCCCGCTGCTGACCCGCGAAAGCCCGATCCCGGAGGCCTGGAAGCAGCGGCTGCTGGCGCTGCGCGAGGGCGACATCTCGCTGAACAAGTTCAGCCCGACCGGCTTCTACTCGTCTGCGGTCAGCAACAACTTCCTGCAGGAGCTTCGGGAGCGCAGCGAGCGCCAGGTGGCGTTCAGCCCCGAGCCGGTGGGCGAGCACGTCGCCGAGTACTACATCAGCGGCCGCCGGCTGGTGTACCTGACCCGCCCGGACTTCGAGCGCGCCCGGGTCTGGGAGCGTGACGGCTTCACCGAGGCGCTGCGCACCCCGGACTCCACCCTGGTGTTCGAGACCCGTGCTGCGGCGGCACAGATCAACGCCGACCAGACCGCCTGCATGGGCTGCCTGTCGGAATGCCGGTTCTCGTCGTGGAGCCAGAAGGGCCCGAGCTACAGCAACGGCCACAAGGCCGACCCGCGCTCGTTCTGCATCCAGAAGACGCTGCAGGCGATCAGCCATGCCGCGGACGACGACGTCGAGGCGACCGAGCGCAACCTGATGTTCAGTGGGCATAATGCGTATCGTTTTGCTACCGATCCGTTCTATTCCAACGGCTTCGTGCCGACGGTGAAGCAGCTGGTTGAACGCATCCTCACCGGCCGCTGAGCCCGGTCCTAGAGCGGCTGTCCCAGCCGGCGTTCAAGTTGGGTGCGGAAGGTGCGGCTGACGCGCAGCCGGGCCTCGTCGCGCAGCACCAGCTCGAACTCGCTATGCGAGCCCGGCTCCAGCCGCACCGCGCTGTCGATGTTGACCAGGACGGAGCGGTGGATGCGGATGAACTGCATCGGGTCGAGGCGGGCGGCGAGGGTGCCTAGCGGCATTCTGTGCAGCAGCTCCCGCCCGGCCACGTGCAGGGTGACATAGGCGCCGGCGCCGCCGATCCAGTCGATCTCGCCCACGCGGACGAACCGGATCGCTCCGGACGAGCGCACCGCCAGCCGGTCGAGATGAAGCTGCGCCGGCGCGGCGGATCCCGACACCAGCCGGAGCACGTCCTGGCCGAACCGGCGCAGGCTCGCATCGTCCAGCCTGGCCTTGGCGCGCGCCAGCGCGGCTTCCAGGCGCTCGTCGCTGAACGGCTTGAGCAGGTAGTCCAGGGCGCTGGCGTCGAAGGCGCGGACCGCGTGCTGGGCGTAGGCGGTGACGAACACGGTCAGCGGCATGCGCGCCGGGCCGACCGCCGCAATCACGCCCAGCCCGTCAAGCTCCGGCATCTGCACGTCGAGGAACACGAGGTCCGGCGCCTCATCCCGGATCAGCCGCACTGCGGCCCGGCCGCCCTCGGCCTCGTAGACCGCGCCGACCTGCGGGTCCTGGGCCAGCAGCTCGGTCAGGCGCTGCCGGGCCGGCGCCTCGTCGTCGACCACCAGGACGCGGATCGGCTCACGGTGCTGCGCTGTCATCGGCGGCCTCCAGCCGGAACGGGAACGACAACAGCACCTCCGTCCCGCCGCCCTCGCGGTCGCGGACCGCGAAGCGGCCGGCCTGGCCCGGATGCAGGGCGGCGATCCGCTCGCGGGTGACGGACAGGCCGAGCCCGCTGTCGGTGTCCAGCGACCAGCCCCGCGGCAGGCCGACCCCGTCGTCGCGCACCCTGATCTCCAGCCGGTCGCCGAGCCGCCGGGCGACCACGCTCACGGCGCCGCCGCCGGCGCGGCCGGATCGCGTTCTCGACCAGGGGCTGCATGAACAGGCTGGGCACGATCGCCCGTTCCACCTCCGGCGCCACGTCCAGCTCGACACGCAGGCTGTCGGCGAACCGGATCTTCTGGATGGCGAGGTAGTGGCCGAGACAGGCGACCTCCTCGGCCAGCGGGACCTCCTGCCGGTTGCCGCCGTCCAGCGACACGCGCAGCAGGTCGCCCAGGTGCTCGATCATCCGGCGGGCGAGCCGGGGCTCGCGCACCACCTCCGCGGAGATGGTGTTGAGCGCGTTGAACAGGAAATGCGGGTCGAGCTGCATGCGCAGCGCCGCCAGCCGGGCCTCGGAGAAGTTCCGCTCCAGGCGCTGCATGCGCAGCTCGGCCGCGAGATAGCGCTGCTGTCCCTGGTGGGCCTGCCAGACGCCGACGATCAGGCAGTAGACCACCATGCCCCACAGCAGCGCGCCCTGCAGCGCGTCGGACAGCATCCGGCCGTCGAGCAGGCGGGACCACGGCCCGACCTGCATCGCCGCATCCAGCGCGCCGGACAGGATCACGACGCCGGACACGGCCAGCGGGCCCAGGATCGCCAGGTGGAGCAGCACGCGCAGCGCCGGCTGCCTGTCCGGGATCGGCAGGGCGCGGTCCGCCGCGACGATGAGCGGCGTCAGCAGGCCCCAGGACCACCATCCGCCCAGCGAGCCCGGCAGGGCTGCCCGCCAGCCTTCCCGTCCCAGATGCGGCAGGGCGAACAGCAGCCCGACCACGCTCCAGAAGCAGGCGGCGCCGAGGACGCGCAGCCAGCGCGCCGCGACGGGGCGCCTCGTCGCGTGACCATCGGTCACGACGAGCCGGGGCCGGGCAGGCGAACCCCGCGATGGTCGTCCAGGCGCATCTCCAGTCCCCAGCCGTACAGCCCCGACCCGGCCGGGAAGTTGCTGCTCAGCGCCACGGCGATCGCGTTGCGGCCGGCCTGCAGCGGCAGGTCGAAGCCGCCGTTCCGCAGCGACAGCGGCCCGTCCGGCGTCTTGCGGGCGGCCGGGGTGTTGTACAGGTTCCTGTCGGCGAACACCTCCCGGCCGTTGACAAAGACCCACACCTCGCGGGCCCAGCCGATGGCGACGTGCTTGGTCTGCGCGCGCGCCGACACCAGGCTGGTGGTCAGCCAGACCAAGGCGGGAGCGGGCAGGCGACGCGGCGGCGAGGCGAGGCGGCTGATGTCGACCAGGCCGCCACGCTCGGCGGCGATCCCGGTCCATCCGTCTGCCTCGCCCGGCATCGCCGAGGCGACCGGGTCCACGTTTGCCGGCACCGTCGCCGGGGTCGAGACTCGCCAGTCGCGGAGGTAGCGCCCGTCGGCGGCGGTCGGGTCCGGCGCCGGCGCCGCGGCCAGGCCGTCGTTACGGCCCGGGGCGACGAGGAGGTTGGCGATCACCGCCGGTCCTTCCAGCTCGATGCCGCCGCTGGCCGCGTCGCCTCCCAGCGCGTCGACCACCAGGGACGGGGTGGACAGCTCGTTGACGAAGGCCTCCATCCGGTGCCGGGACACCACCAGCCGGACGTGGTTCCAGTCCGCGGGCCGGATCGGCGCCGGAGACTGGTCCTGCACGAACAGGTTCCACAGCATGCGGCCATGGGTGACCGGCGCGTACTGCAGGCAGTCCTGCGACGCCGGGCAGTCGGCGCTCGGCCGGATGTAGAAGTCCTCCGCGGTGTCCGGGTCGCGCTAGCGGAAGCGGATCCCGGGCAGGCCGTCGCCGGGCAGCGGCTTGATGTCGAACTCCACGGTTCCGGTGTCGAACGAGAAGCCCTGGAGCCGGGCGCTGCCGCTGTCCAGGCGCAACAGGCCGTTCGGGAACGCTTCCTGGTGCAGGAACTGCAGGTGCGCCTTCAACGGGTGGTTCACCTCCATGTCGACCGGCTGCCACCGGTCGGCGGTCAGCGGGATGGGGATCGGAAGGGCGCCCCGGGCCGGTTGCGGCGGCAGCAGCGCCATGGCGCCGAGCAGGATCAGGCCGGAAGCGATGCCGGTTCTCGAAGACGGTCTCATGGGGTGACGGTCCGTGCTGTGACTCCCGGCTGATGCCGCGCCGACGGGACGACCTGCCAGGCGGATGTTCCGGACCGGTCGTTTCACGTCACGAAGCGGCCGCCCCGGGTCACGGCAGGCAGGCCTCGCGGAACCGCCTGAAGGCGCGGGCGCGGTGGCTCAGGGCGTTCTTCTCCGCTTCCAGCATCTCCGCGAAGCTGCGCGCGTCGCCGTTCGGCACGAACACCGGGTCGTAGCCGTGGCCGCCGCCGCCGCGCGGCGGCCATACGAACCGGCCGTCGATCCGGCCCTCGAACGAGGCGTGCCGGCCGTCCGGCAGCGCCAGGCACAGGGCGGCGACGAACCAGGCGGACGGGTCGGCTTCCAGCGCAGCACCTCCCTCGTCGTGCACGCGCCGCATGGCAAGGGCGAAGTCGCGCCGGGGGCCGCCCCAGCGCGCGGACAGGATGCCGGGCGCGCCGTGGAGGGCCGCCACGCAGAAGCCGGAATCGTCGGCCAGCGCCGGCAGGCCGGACTCCGTCGCGGCCGCCTCCGCCTTGAGCCGGGCGTTGCCTTCGAAGCTGTCGGCGGTCTCCTCGGGCTCGGGCAGGCCGAGCATGGAGGCGGGCACCAGGCCCACGCCGGTGCCGTCCAGCAGGACCTCGAACTCGGCGAGCTTGCCGGGGTTGTGGCTGGCCAGCACCAGCCGGTCGCCAGGGGACAGGCGGATCATCGGGGTTGCTCCAGGGCCTGGCGTTGCGCGTCGAACAGCGCGCCGACGCCGGTGCGGGCCAGCGCCAGCAGGGCGGCGAACCGGTCCTCGGTGAACGGCGCCTGCTCGGCCGCGGCCTGGATCTCGACGATGCCGCCCGCGTCGGTCAGCACGAAGTTGGCGTCCGCGCCAGCGGCACTGTCCTCGGCGTAGTCGAGGTCGAGCACCGCGCCCGCCTCCGTGAGGCCGCACGACACCGCGGCCACCTGGCCGGTCAGCGGCACCGCCGGCAGCACACGGTTGCGCACCAGGGTGTCGAAGGCCAGGCGGAGCGCCACCCAGGCGCCGGTGATGGCGGCGCAGCGGGTGCCGCCGTCGGCGTTCAGCACGTCGCAGTCGATCACCATCCCGATCTCGCCCATCGCACGGCGGTCGGTGACGGCGCGCAGCGAGCGGCCGATCAGGCGCTGGATCTCCTGGGTGCGGCCGGACTGCTTGCCGCGCGCCGCTTCCCGGTCGCCGCGCTTGTGGGTGGCGCGCGGCAGCATGCCGTACTCGGCGGTGATCCAGCCCAGCCCCTGGCCGCGCAGGAAGCCCGGCACGCGCCCTTCGACGCTGGCGGTGCACAGCACCTCGGTGCGGCCGATCCGGATCAGCGCCGAGCCCTCGGCGTGGTGCGAGAAGCCGGGCTCGATGGAGACGGGGCGGAGCGCGTCGGCGGCGCGGCCGGATGGGCGCATGGGATTGTCCTCGGGTCCAGAACTGGTGCGGCGGGTGGGCCGAGCCGGTTACTACCGCCGAACGGTGTTTCGGTTGCGGTGCGGCTGCCGGCTTCCTACCCTGCACGGGTGGAGCGCTCATGATCGATCGACCGATGCCGGCGCGGCCGGTGCTGCCGCCCCTGGACCCGCGCGCCGCCGCGATCCTGCGCGAGATCGTCGAGCAGTACGTCGAGACTGGCGACCCGGTCGGCAGCCGCACCCTGTCGCGCCGCCTGCCGGTGCCGCTGTCGCCGGCGACGATCCGCAACGTGATGGCCGACCTGACCGAGGCCGGGCTGCTGTTCGCGCCGCACACCTCGGCCGGGCGGATGCCGACCGAGAAGGGGTTGCGCCTGTTCGTGGACGGGCTTCTGCAGTTCGGCAGCCTGTCGGAGGACGAGCGCGACACCATCGTGCGCACGCTGGAAACCCGCGGCCGCTCGCTGCAGGACACGCTGGCGGACGCGTCGGCGATGCTGTCGGGGCTGTCCGCCGCCGCCGGGCTGGTGCTGGCGCCGAAGGGCGACGGGCAGATCAAGCACATCGAGTTCGTCGCACTCGGCTCCGGCCGGGCGCTGGTGATCCTGGTCGGCGCCGACGGACAGGTCGAGAACCGGGTGATCGAGACCCCGGCCGGCCTGCCGCCCTCGGCGCTGGTGGAGGCGGGCAACTACCTCAACGCGCGCCTGCGCGGCCTGTCGCTGGCCGAGCTGCGCCGGCACGTGGACGAGGAGCGGGCGGCGAACCGCACCGAGCTCGACCAGCTCGCCGCCGGCGTGGTGGAGTCCGGGCTCGCGATCTGGGGCGGCGAGGGCAGGGGCGGCTCGCTGTTCCTGCGCGGCCAGTCGCGGCTGCTGTCGGACGTGACGCAGATCGAGCGGCTGTCGACGATCCAGATGCTGTTCGACCGGCTGGAGTCGCAGGAAACCATGCTGCAGCTGCTGGACCTGGCCGAGCGGAGCGACGGGGTGCGGATCTTCATCGGCGCCGAGAGCGGGCTGTTCGGCGCGTCGGGGGTGTCGATGGTGGTGGCGCCGGCGCGCAACGAGGCGAACCGCATCGTCGGCGCGATCGGCGTGATCGGCCCGCAGCGGATCAACTACGGCCGGATCATCCCGGTGGTGGACTACACCGCGCGGGTGATCGGGCGGCTGCTGGGGTGATGGACTAGGCCGGCGTGGTGTCGTCCAGCCGGTGACAAGGCGACGATACGGAAGCGCGGAGGCTTCCGGGATCGCCGTGGCGCCGCCTCGGTTACCCGGCCGGGACTGGATCAGCCCAATTCTGGTCCGAACGTCACGGCTGGTCCGCGAGGCGCCGGCGGGTTGGTATCGACCGCCGGCTGCTCCGGAGGGGCGGGCGTCGTGCCATGCGTCGAGGGGATCAGGCCGCTGAGCCCGATGCTGATCGCCACGATTGCTTCTCCGTCGGAGCGGTCAGTCGATGGCAGGTCGGCCGGGGCGATCCGGGTGCAGTGCGGCCTGTACCCGCTGGAAGCCGGCACGAGCTCGTTCTTGCACGACATGTAGATGTCGATCCGCAGGTCGGAGGGCGGCAGGCGCGCCGCCACGCCGGCAGGATAGGACGTGACGGATATGGCGACCGTGATCTGCCTGGCCGGGTCGGCGACGGCCTTGCCATCGACGAGGCTTGGCGCAAGCCGGAGCGCCTCGACGATCCGGGTCATGCCCGGCGTGAAGCCCGTCATGAATGGCGATGGGCTTCTGCTGATAAGCGTGCAGCCCTTCACGCTCCCGACCTGGTCGATCGCGCACTGGTATTGCGCCGTCATCAGTCCCGGATCGCGTCTGGACAACCTGTAGTTGATGTTGAAGGTGTGGTGCTCGACCCGGACCGGAATGCCGTTCTGCGTGGCAGGCTGATAGCGAGCGCCCCTGACATAGGCGAGCGCGCTGTTGTCGAACAGCGGATCGGTGCTGCTCAGGATGCGGCAGCCTTGGGTGCTTCCCGTCGATGTGACGCTGCAGTCGGCCCGGACCGACCCCTCGAGGCCCAGGGCCGCCAGGATCTGCGGGTAGGCCGGCCGGACGTTGTTGAGAGGCACCGGCTTGGTGCTGGCTTGCGTGGTCGGCGTTCCAGGATCGGTGCAAGCGGAAAGCAGGACCGATAAGCACGCTAGCTTGCTGACCCGGCCGAGCATCACGGGCAGATGGGAGTTGTTGCCATGTCGTAACTTACCCTGCCGATTCCAGGTTATAAAAGAGGTCGGGTGGGAAGAACGAGAGAATCACGCATAACTAACGAATCGTGAGCCATTCGACGGTTGATGGCCTTTTCCCACGGCTCCAGCAGCTTCTCGTCGGCGCGCCTTGCGTTTCTTCCCGGTTGATGTTGGTGGCGATGGCGTCGGACGGGATGGCGTTCACCTGGATCCGCTGCGGGTACACCTCCTGCGCCAGCATTTGCATCAGCATGGCGACGCCGCCCTTGGACGCGGCACAGTTCGCTTACCCCGCCCAGGGGATTGCGTCGTGCACCGAGCTCATGTGCAACTGCTGTGGGTGGCACACCGCAGGCTTGAGCACGGAGTCTGGAACAGCGAGCTGCAGGGCCAGCCAGGAGCCAGGACGATGCAGAGCGTGGACGTATCCGACGTGAAGAACCGGCTGGCGGCCCTGCTCGACGAGGTCGAGGCGGGACGGGAAATCGTCATCACCCGGCGCGGAAACCCGGTCGCGCGCCTGGTGCCGGCCGAGCCCGGCTTCGACCGCGTCAAGGCGCGTCGTGCGGCGGAGGGTCTCCGTCTCGCCAGCAAGGGCCAGACCCTGGGCGGCCTCTCCATCCGCGACCTAGTGGATGCCGGGCGCCGGTGAGCTTCGTTCTCGACAACTCCGTGGCCCCGGCTTGGTGCTTCGAGGACGAGCAGACCCCGGCCATCGTGGCCCTGCTGGGCCGCGTCCTGGAACTGGCGCTGCGCCTGCCGCTCGCGACCGGCGATAAGATCCTGGCCGCTGCCGCGTCGGACGCGGGACTGGAGTTGCTTCCGGTCGCCTGAGCTGCGGATGGCTCAGGGTGCAGCCATCCATGCCAGCAGGGTGCAGACTTGATCGGCCCTGGTGCGGTGGGATTGCTTCCTGTCCATGATCCGGACGCTGTCGCCGCTGTCTGCGGACCGCCCCGTCAGCCGTTGTCCTCGAACCCCGGATACAGCGTCATGCCGCCGTCGACGTAGAGGGTGGCGCCGGTGATGTAGTCGGCCATGTCGGAGAGGAGGAACACCGCGGCGTTGGCGATGTCCACCGCGGCGCCGATCCGCTTGTAGGGGATCAGTTCCAGCAGCTTCTCGCCGGGTGCTCCTTGCGTTTCCTCGCGGTTGATGTTGGTGGCGATGGCGCCGGGCGAGATCGCGTTGACCCGGATCCGGCTGGGTCCGACCTCCTGCGCCAGCGTGCGCATCAGCATGGCGATGCCGCCCTTGGAGGCGGCGTAGTTCACGTGGCCGGCCCAGGGGATCACGTCGTGCACCGAGCTCATGTGCAGGATCTTGCCCTGCGCACGCGACACGCCGCGGTCGCCCTGGGCGGCGAATTGCCGGATCGCGGCGCGCGCGCACAGGAACTGGCCGGTCAGGTTGACGTCGAGCACGCGCTTCCAATCGGCCAGGCTCATCTCCACGGACGGTGCGTCCTTCTGCATGCCGGAGTTGGCCACCACAATGTCGACGGCGCCGAAGCGGGCCACCGTCTCGGCGAACAGCCGTCCGACCGCGTCCTCGTCCGACACGTCTGCGCCGACGGCGATTGCCTGGCCACCGGAGGCCGCGATCTCCGCCACCAGGGCGTCCGCCGGCTCGGCGTGGCTGTTGTAGTTCACCACCACGGCGGCGCCGGACTCCGCCAGCCCGCGGGCCACGGCCTGGCCGATGCCGGAGCTGGCCCCGGTGACGATCGCGACCTGGCCGTCGAGGCGGCAATCCATGATGCGGGTCTTTCCTGGTTCGCAAGCGGCACCACGGGAACGCGGGCGGCCGGCACCGGTTTACCGCCCGGCCCGCTCCGGCTCGGATCGCGGGCGCCAGCCAAGGGAGCGGACACCATGGCCAACACCGATGCGGCGCAATCGGGCAGCTTCACCCTGGGCGGCGACCTTCCCGTCACGCGGCTCGGCTTCGGCGCGATGCGGATCACCGGAACCGGGATCTGGGGACCGCCCGCCGACCTCGATGCCGCGCGGGCGACGCTGCGCCGGGCGGTCGAGCTCGGCATCGACTTCATCGACACCGCCGACAGCTACGGGCCGTTCGTCAGCGAGGACCTGATCGCCGAGGTGCTGGCGCCGTACAAGGGGCTGGTGATCGCCACCAAGGGCGGTCTGACCCGGCACGGCCCGAACATCTGGCGCCCGGTCGGCCGGCCCGAGTACCTGCGGCAATGCGTGCTGATGAGCCTGCGCCGGCTCGGGATCGAGCGGATCGACCTGTGGCAGCTGCACCGGGTCGACCCGCTGGTGCCGGCCGAGGACCAGTTCGGCGAGATCGCCCGGATGCGGGCGGAAGGGCTGATCCGGCACGTGGGCTTGAGCGAGGTGGACGTGCCGACGATCGAGGCGGCCGGCCGGCACGTCCCCGTGGTCAGCGTGCAGAACCGGTTCAACCTGGTGGACCGCAAGAGCGAGGACGTGCTGGAACATTGCGCCGCGCACGGCATCGGCTTCATCCCGTGGGCGCCGCTGGCGGGCGGCAGCCTGGCGCGGGAAGGCTCGGCGCTCACCGAGATCGCCGAACGGCGAGGTGCCTCGCCGGGGCAGGTGGCGCTGGCCTGGATGCTGCGCCGCTCGCCGGCGATGCTGCCGATCCCCGGCACCGGCAGCCCGTCGCACCTGGAGGAGAACGTGGCGGGGGCGGCGCTGGCCCTGGACGACGAGGAAGCGTCGGCGCTCGACGCCCAGGGAAAAGCGGCCTGGCAGGCGGCGTGAGGCCGACGGCCTCGTGCGCCCGGCCGGACGGGAGGTCCGGCCGGGCTTGGCGTCACGTCATCGCGCTGGCGACGGGAAGTGCGACCGGGCCTTCCCAGGCGCCGTCGCCCTCGACGTAGAACACCGACAGGGTGCCGGTGCTGTCCGGCACCACCGCGTTGAGCTGCTCGCGCGACACCTGGTGGGCGAGGGCGACGCTCGTGCCGGGCGTGGTGTAGCCGGGAGGAGAGATCGCCAGCGGGCCGGCCCAGCCGCCGTCGCCCACCACCCAGAACACCGACAGGGCGCCGGTGTTGTCGACCACCACGACGTCGAGCTGGTTCCAGTTGACCTGGTGCTCCATCGCCAGGCAGGCGCCCGGCGGGGCGAAGCTCGCCGCCGAGATCTGCAGCGGCCCGCTCCACCCGCCGTCGCCTCCCACCCAGAACACCGACAGCGTGCCGGTGTTGTCGACCACCACCGCGTCGAGCTGGCTCAGCGAGACCTGGTAGTGCAGGGCGACGCTGGCCCCGGGCGGGGCGAAGCCGGGCTGCGAGATCGCCAGCGGTCCGTTCCAGTTGCCGCCGCCGTCGACCCAGAACACCGACAGGGTGCCGGTGGCATCGACCAGCACCGCGTCGAGCTGGCCGGCCGTGACCTGGTGCGCCAGCGCCACGGCGGCCCCGGGCGGGGCGAAGCCGGGCTGCGAGATCGCCAGCGGCCCGCTCCACCCGCCGTCGCCGTCGACCCAGAACACCGACAGGGTACCGGTGTTGTCGACCAGCACCGCGTCGAGCTGGCCCATCGACACCTGCGACGCCAGGGCCACGGCCGCACCGGGCGGCGCATATCCCGCAGGCGAGACGCGCAGCGGGCCGGCCCAGGATCCCTCGCCGTCGACCCAGCACACCGACACGGCACCGGTGCCGTCCACCACCACCGCGTCGAGCTGGTTGTCCGAGACCTGGTAGCCGAGCGCCACCCTGGCCTGCGGCGGCGCGAAGCCGGGGCCCTGCACCGCCAGCGGGCCGCTCCAGGCGCCGGCCCCGTTCACCCAGGACACCTGCAGCGCGCCGGTGCCGTCCACCACGGCCGCGTCGAGCTGCATGGAGGAGGCCTGGGTGCGCAGCGCGATGCTGCCGCTTGGTCCCACGTCGCCCATCAGCGCGTAGGCCAGCGCCTCGCCGTTGACGCTGCCCAGCCCGGTGACGGCATCCCAGCCGACGCCGGCGTTGTAGCCGGTGTTGCTGCCCGCCGTGACGTCGTCGAACACGCACGGGTTGCTCAGGGCGTACAGGCTCGGGTTGAGCGCGCCCACCGGGCTGCCCAGCTGGGCGTTGAGCAGCGCCACCAGCCCGGCATAGAGCGGCGCCACCGCGCTGGTGCCGCCCCAGGGACCGGTCTGCTGGCCGCTCACGATCAGGATGTAGCCGCTGTTCGGGTCGCCGTTGCCGGCGATGTCCGGGACGCCGCGCCCGACATGCCCCTGGGGGTTGATCGAGACCGGCACGCCGGCCGCGTCCTGCCAGGCGGGCAGGTCGAACACGTTGCTGATGCCGCCGCCGCTGCCGCCCCAGGCGACCTGGGTGAACGACGCGCCCGACACGTCCTGGATCGTGGTGCCGCCGCAGCCGGTCACCGACGGGTCCGAGGCCGGGTAAAGGACGGAGGCCGGCTGCCCGGATCCGCCGTCGCCGGAGGACACGAACACCGTCACCCCGAGGGACGCGGCGTCGGCCAGCGCGGAACTGATGCTGCCCAGCGAGTCGCCCCAACCGCTCTCGTCGCCGGCCCAGCTGATCGAGAGCACGGACGGCGCGTTGACGCTGTCGTGGATCGCGGTGGTCAGGGCGTCGACCCAGCCCTGGCCGGTGTTGGGAGCGGTGTAGACGACGATCCTGGCACCGGGTGCGGCCGAGCCCGCCACCGCGATGTCGAGGGCCACCTCGTAGTCGTCGCCGCCGACGCTGAGGTCGTTGTTCTCCCAGGCCGCTCCGGGATCGAGGTACAGCTCGTGGACGTGGCCGTCGGTGCCCACGAAGTTCACGTGCTGGCTGTCGTCCGCCTGCCAGTAGCCGTCCAGGGTGGTGCCGGGTGCCGGCAGCGCGCCTCCCGCGGCCGCGGACAGGTCGTTGCTCCTCCAGCCCTCGCCGGGGTTGGCGTACAGCTCGTGGACGTGCCCGTCGGTGCCGATGAAGTTGATGTGCTGGCTGGTGTCGCTGCCGAAATAGCCGTCCAACGGGCTGCCGGACGCCGGAACCACGCCGCTGCCGGAGGCCACCGTCAGGTCGTTGTCCTCCCAGGCCCGGCCGGTGGCGAGGTAGAGCTCGTGGACGTGGCCGTCGATGCCGATGAAGTTGATGTGCTCGCTGTTGTCCGCCTGCCAGTAGCTGTCCAGCGCGGTTCCCGCTTCGGGCAGCGTGCCGTTGGACGCCGCCGTGAGGTCGTTGTCCTTCCAGCCGCTGCCGGGCTCGATGTAGTGCTCGTGCACGTGCCCGTCGATGCCGACGAAGTACACGTGCTGGCTGCCGTCCGAGCCCCAGTAGCTGGTCAGCACGGTTCCCGCGGCGGGAGCCATGCCGCTGGACGCCACCGTGAGGTCGTTGTCCTTCCAGCCGCTGCCGGGCTCGATGTAGTACTCGTGCACGTGGCCGTCGGTGCCGATGAAGTGCACGTGCTGGCTGTTGTCCGAGCCCCAATAGGCGTGCAGCCGGGTGCCGGCGGCGGGCGTCATGCCGTTGGACGCCAGCGTCAGGTCGTTGTCGGCCCAGTCGGCGCCGGGCTCGATGTAGTACTCGTGCACGTGGCCGTCCTGGCCCACGAAGTGCACGTGCTGGCTGTTGTCCGAGCCCCAATAGCCGTCCAGCGCCGTGCCCGCGGCCGGCGCCATCCCGTTCGAGAAGACGGTCAGGTCGTTGTCCAGCCACGGGAAGCCGGGATGGGCATACAACTCGTGGATGTGGCCGTCCTGGCCTACGAAGTTCACGTGCTGGCTGGTGTCGCTGCCGAAATACCCGTTCACGGCGCTGCCGGACGCGGGCAGCACAGCCGGCGACGCGTTGACGGCGCCGTCGACGCTGACGAATTGCACGTCGGGCACCGGAAGGCCGGCGATCGTCTGGAAGTAGGTCGCGACGTCGCTGTCGCTGTAGCCGCCGCCGAACTCGATGATGCCAATGGTCTGCCCCGCGGCCGATCCGGGCGGGAAGCCGTACAGCGTCGCCACCTGCTGCGGCGTGAGCGGCGTGGTGTCGAGGCTGCCGGTCGCCTGGCGCACCATCGGGCGCGCGAGCGGCCGGTCGTCCAGGCCGAGCACGTCCTCGACCACGTTCGCCAGCTCGCGGGGCAGGCGTACCTTGCCCTCGACGCCCCGGTGCCGGGTGCGGCCGAGCCAATAGGTGTTGAGCCGCATGCCGAAGGCGCGCTCCATCTGCGCCACGGTGCCGGACAGGCGGATGCTGCGCCGCGCGCCGTCCCGTTCCACCACCATGAGGCCATGACCCGCCGCGAAGGAGGCGACGCGGTCGAGATCCGCGTCCGAGGCGCCGTAGCGGGCGGCGAACTCCTCGCGCGACAGGTGGCGGCGCCTGGCCGGGCGCGGGTCGAGGACGGGCAGGGGCGGCGCGCCCGGCTGGCGGCGCACGCGCACCGTCACCGTGAGGGTCGAGTCGGGCTCGGCCGGACCGAGCCGGACCGAGGCGGTCCTCGGCGGCTGCGCGCTGCGGGTGACGGATCCGGGCCCCGCGTTCGGACCGTGCGGGGTGTGTGACATGGCGAACTCCGATGCTGACGCCGCCGATCCACCGGCGGCGGCGTCCTGCTCACCACGCAACGCCCGCAAGGTCTTGAAACCGCGCCTTAAAGGATCTGAAAGACCGTGAATCGGCGCCGGACGGCCGGTTTGGCTGCCGATTGGCGGTTCGCGACGGGAGAGCTATCCTCCGCCAGGTCATCGGGTCGCGCAGCCGCAACACCATGCCGTCGCCTTCCACCCTGACCGGCTACCGGTTCGATCGCTTCCTGCTCGAGCCGGCGGAGCGGGTTCTGAGCCTGGATGGCGTTCCGGTGGCGCTGAGCTCGCGCGCCTTCGACATGCTGCAGCTGCTGATCGAGCACCGCGACCGCGTGGTCACCAAGGACGAGATCCTCCACGCGGTCTGGCCCGGCATCGTGGTCGAGGAGAACAACCTGCCGGTGCACGTCTCGGCGATCCGTCGCGCGCTCGGCGCGCAGCGCGACGGCCGGCCGTTCATCGCCACGGTCCCCGGCCGCGGCTACCGCTTCGTCGCCTCGGTCGACGAGCAGGTGCGGCCGGGGACCGTGG